>JAKFVJ010000079.1 GCA_021732245.1 Candidatus Obscuribacterales bacterium
TCCAGCAAGCTCTTCCAGTGGCAACAAAGGCATTTGGAGCCCGGGCGGCGAACGCAAAGTCAGACCAGCCAATAACAGACGCTCAGCCGGTTCATCCAGTATTCAGAGCCAAGGCTCAGGTGCTGTTGACCATTCGACGACCAACAGCAAGGGTATCTGGCGCCCAGGACAGTAATTAATCTTTCGTAGGGGCGCATTGCATGCGCCCTTTTACTTGGGCTCCATAAGGTGGACTACGTAGAATCCACATTGACGACGCTTGCCCGCGAAGGTAATCTGGTCTTGAAAAGGGGAGACCGGAAAGCGACCCGTCCAAGTTATTTGAAGGAATCACTTAAGGAGTAACCAACGAAGGCAATGGGAATGGACAGAGTATCTGAACAACAAGAAAATTTTGATTCGAAAGCCTCCCAGCTGTTGAGCCAAGAGGCCAACAAGCAAGGCGATGCAGTCATGAAGTCCACCGACAAAGTGACTCCGGCTGCTGAGTTGGCAGCCGCCTCCCAAGCCGACACCGCCAAAGCATTCGGTGCCAGCAGCATAACCATGCGCGATACCCTCAATGTACAAGCCGCAGGGTCTCAAGAAGCTGTTCTTGGTCAATTCCAAGAAACCATGATCACTGCTGAAGACGTAGCCTTTTTAGAGCAAAAGTTCGGCAGACCGCTGGAGACCTTACGTGTAATGAGCACGTTCTCCAATGTTGCAGAAAACCCAATAAAGGCGATGAGCGAACTCAATCGCATGATCTTGGACGCTCAGAAGTCGTAGATTAGCTAAAGCTCACGGGCAAAAGCTTAAACCTAGATGTCGAAAGAGCCATGCAGGCACGCTGTCATGTGCTAGAATTTGAGATTCGTTTTTCCCGTGCACGTCTCTGTGACGCACGAGGATTCTCAAGACTAGGGAAGGGTTTGTCGTGCCAAGAATTAAGTCAGCTAAAAAGCGTGTAGAAGTTACCGAGCGCAACCGCGAGCGTAATCGCTCCTGGAAAGCAGCCGTTAGAACCGCTGCCACTCAAGTAGAGAAGTCAGCCGATGACAAGAAAGCTGGTCAAACAGCTCTCACAAGCGCTTACAGCGTAATTGACCGCGCAGTTAGCAAGGGCATCTTGCATAAGAACACAGCAGCCAGAAAGAAGTCTCAACTGGCTAAAAAAATCGCCCCGTAAGCTAATTCCAGCAGTAAATTCGTTACGATTCAGTTATATTAATGTGCAGTAAGGAAAGCTGCACATTTTCAAGCGGACTGAATCTTTGAATTAACGGTTTACTACGGATTTACTACGAGGGGCCCCGTGAACGTCAAAACGACTACGCATTTGGTTGAAGCTCAAACGCTAAATCTAGAAACAATCACCGGCTGTGTCCACCTGGTTGGCATAGGCGGCATAGGCATGTCGGCAATTGCCCGCTTGCTGCTGGCTAAAGGAATCAAAGTTTCCGGTTCGGACAAAGAGAAAAGTGCGATTACGGACGAACTGGAAAAGCTCGGTGCGCGTATTTGCATAGGGCACAAAGCAGAGAATATCGACGGCGTTGATCTCGTTGTTGTCTCGACTGCCATCAACACTGAAAACCCAGAATTGTCACTTGCTCTGAAAAAGAATCTTCCTGTTTGGCACCGCTCCAAACTCCTTGCTTATCTAGGCAAAGACAGCCGCGTCATAGCCATCTCCGGCACCCACGGAAAGACCAGCACAACAGGCATGGTTGCCCAAGTACTTCTTCATGGAAAACTTGATCCAACTGTTGTCGTCGGCGGCATATTCTCAAAGATAGGCTCGAACGCTTGCTTAGGCAAAGGTGATTATCTGGTTGAAGAATGCGACGAATCAGACGGCACGCACGCAAAAACAGATTCATATCTTTCGCTTATCACAAATATCGAAGCCGATCACCTGGAAAACTATCCCGGCGGAATAGAACAAATCCGTGAGGAAATGGTGACCTTCGCCAACAAAAGCAGCTTCGGCACAATACTCTGCCAGGATGATGCCGGTTGTCGCCTAATTCGCGATCGCATCACCGGTAAGGTGATCACTTACGGCAGTGCTAAATTCTCTCGCGATGCAGACTACCGCTATGAAAGCTTGCCTGGGTTTGGTCTCAAAGTCTGGCACAAGTCAAAAGAACTTGGCGAGATAAATCTGCAGGTGCCTGGCGAACACAACAAACTAAATGCTCTTTCAGCCGTAGTAGTCGGCAATGAATTGGGAATTCCTTTTGCATTGATTGCTGAAGCATTGGGAAGCTTTGCCGGTGTCGGCAGAAGATTTCAGATAATCGGCTCAACAAATGATGTAATCGTCATCGACGACTATGCCCATCACCCAACAGAAGTTGTAGCAACGCTACAAGCAGCTCGCTCCTACAAACTATTGGCCCATCAAAATGCCGCACCGAAAGGACGCATTGTCGCTGTTTTTCAACCGCACCAGCCGGGACGCCTTCGCGATTTCTGGAATGAGTTTTGTCAGGCATTCGAATTTGCCGATCTGGTCTTGATATCTGATGTTTACATTGCACGCGGCGGAGCCATTGAAGGCATCAACTCCGAAAAGCTTGCAGCGTCAATAACACACCCTCATGTCTTCTACCTGCCAGGAGCAACAAATACCCTTGCCCAGCAAATTGTTCCTCACCTTATGCCCGGAGATTTGGTGATAACCATGGGTGCCGGTGATATAACTAAGGTGGGTTCCGAGATCCTGGCGCTGGCCAGGCAGGGTCTTGTTCATGGAAGAAGTAACTAACGCACCTCTATACCGCTTTACGACACTAAAAATTGGCGGCGAAGCTGGGCGTCTGTGCAACCCTTCAAGCATTGAAGAAACAATCGAATTGCTTGATCGCTTGCGCAAAACAGGCGAACCCTGGCACGTAATTGGCGGCGGCTCCAACTTACTTGTGTCATCCGAGGGCGTTGAAGGCACTGTCATTCGCACTGCGCTTATCACCGAAATAAAACAGCTGGACGACACACTTATCGAAGCCGGAGCAGGCGCAAGACTGCCGCACTTGGCTAAGCACGCAGCAAAGCTTGGACTGTCAGGTCTGGAATTTGCCGTCGGAATTCCGGGTACCGTAGGTGGCGCTGTCGTCATGAATGCCGGAGCTCATGGAAGTTGCACAGCGAATATACTCGAGTCAGTGACTGTATTTGATACTAAGAAATGGCAACTGGTCACATTGAGCAATGCCGACTTGAATTTTGCTTATCGCAAATCTGAGATTGATCCTGAGTCGCAAATTGTCTTGTCCGCACGCTTTCGCCTTCCAAAAGGTGAAGCAGCGGCCATTATTGAACAGACTCAACACAACGAAGATTACCGATGGAAAACGCAACCACTTTCGTGGCCAAACGGTGGCAGCACATTCACAAACCCGTTACCGGATAAAACCGCCGGCTATTTATTGGAACAAGCAGGCGCAAAAGAATTCCGTGAAGGGGCAGCTGCCGTCTCAGAAATTCACGCTAACTTCATCATCAACTTAGGTGGAGCAACATCGAAAGAAGTAACTAATTTACTCACGCGCATGCAAGACTCCGTATACAATAAATTCAACATTCGCCTACATCCTGAATGGAAACGCTTAGGCAAATTCACTAAACAAGAACTTGGCATTTGGAACGGTACACACTAATAAAGGAAATGATATGAGCAAGTTGCGAGTGGCGGTATTATTCGGTGGCAGATCTGCAGAACACGAAGTATCTTTGCAATCAGCAAAGAGCATTATCGAAGCCCTCGACAAAAACAAATACGAAGTTGTCCTCATTGGCATTAATAAAGAAGGGCAATGGTTTCTCAATGAAAGCTCGCATTTCCTATTGAACGCCGACAATCCGAAACTAATAAAACTAAATGGCGCCAACAAAGCCGTCACTCTTGTTCCTTATCAAAAAGATCAACCCTTAATTGGTCTAGGCGATTCAGATACAGCCAAAGCAATTGATGTTGTATTCCCCGTATTGCACGGACCGTACGGCGAAGACGGTACCATTCAAGGACTTTTAAAGCTCGCCAACATTCCGTATGTTGGTCCGGATGTATTAGGCTCGGCAATTGGCATGGACAAAGACGTCACTAAACGCTTATTGCGCGATGCAGGAATTCCTATAGGCAAATTCCTCACCTTCACAAAATCACAAGCGGACTCCTTGCACTTCCAAGACATTGTCAAAGATCTTGGTCTGCCGCTATTCATCAAACCGGCAAATCTCGGCTCATCTGTGGGCGTTCACAAAGTAAAAACAGAAGATCAATTCAAGTTAGCAGTAAAAGACGCGTGGAGCTACGACAACAAGATAATCATCGAAGAATTCATCAAGGGTCGCGAAATAGAGTGCTCAGTACTGGGTAACAGCGACCCAATTGCGTCATTGCCTGGAGAAGTAATTCCACAAACTGACTTCTATTCTTACGAAGCCAAATACATTGACGAAAAAGGTGCCATTCTAAAAATCCCAGCGGAGCTTTCACCGGAGATTGTCAAAAAGGTTCAGAAGTTGGCCGTTGAGACATTCAAGGCACTATGCTGCGAAGGCATGTCGCGTGTAGATTTCTTCCTCACAGAAGACAACCGCTTGTTGGTAAACGAAATCAACACAATTCCAGGCTTCACCAAAGTAAGTCAATATCCCAAGCTCTGGGAAGCAACAGGAATTCCTTACAGCGAACTTTTGGACAAGCTTATTCAATTTGCTCTTGAAAGGGCCAAAAGAGACAACAAGCAAATTGCTGTCAAAGCCTAATTAGTTATTTGCTGATGTTTTGAACGGACCAGCCTTAGACGGCAACATCGTCAAAATAACAGCTCGCTTGATCATACGCTCAACCATCCTTCTGTCATCTGGGTTGTCAGATGAAAGCATGCGCTTAACAGGCTGAACGCTCATCATTACTGAGGGCAGCGAAAAGTCAGCTGAATAGGCGCGAATGTCGCTTGCCACCATTTGTCCTTTGGCGTTTTTGTAGCCAATGAGCTTCGATGGATTTATTTTGTCGAAATCAGCATCCAGCTGTCGGGTTAAGACAACCTGTTTTCCTGGCGACATCGTAATTATTTTGTTGCCTGACTTCACGCGAACACGAGCCTTCGGTCCATCGCTAATATCGAACACAGCCACATCATGGCCTGTTTCCATAACCAGCACGCAGGCACCATTTGGTATTTCTACTGAACCTTCCTGCACTTGGACTGTGATGTCGCTATGAGGTTGGAACATGAAATTACCTTGTTGTAAGACACATAAATTAGCTGTACTTTGTTGTCCAATAGTAGCGCCATGTGATTGCATTTGTCCTTGCGTGTCAGCATTGAAATTACCGGCATCGCAAAAAGAAAAATTCTGCCCGAGTGCTTGATCGTCTACAGGAACTGTCGCAGTGGCGGAGCCTGGTGTGCCTATAAGAGTATCTGTATTTATGTTCTTACTAGAAGAGTTATACGATGCCCATTGAACATCTTGGTTGACTTGCGAACCAGCCTGAAAGAAATTTATGTTCGAATTTTGTACCTGCTGTGTAGCACTACTGTCCATACCATTAAGCACGTTCAAGTCCGAATTTACAAACGAAACCAACGTAAAGGGATTGGTCGTCGTGTCAGGGGTCGGAGGGACAGAAGGCTGGTAGGTAACAATGGAAAAAGGTGAACCACTGCCTGCGACGTTGCCGATAATGGCAAAGACATTGACATAGACTGGTTGACTGCCACCATTAAAGAAAACAGTATCGCTAGCCTGAAGAACACCATTTACAAGTCCGCCCGTTATCGAAATAGGACCAGACGTGGTGCTGTTGAAGGTAAGGTCACTTCCCTGCCCGCTCGCAAATAACCTAGAACCGGCACCCATAGTCACGGAAAGAATTTGGTTGGGTGCTATGTTTTGAATCGCCAAATTGCCGTCCGTGGCTTCCACTTGTCCATTGACTAAAAGATTGTTGGTGTTGAAATTAATACTGGTTCCCTTCAACGGACCATCTATTTGCAATACTCCGGCGGCATTGCCGAGAATGACCGATATCGAACCTGTCAAACTAACAAGACTGTTGATTGTGGTTGAGCCGCTGGAATTGAGCTGGAAGTCCCCTCCTGTTTGCGAGCCAAGCAAGGTAAAGGCACCAGTTTGATTGATGTAGGCGCTTCCAAATGCATCTACAGTCATCGAGCCGGTGCAAGTTGTAGCAAGGGCATTACTGCTTGTGCCAATATTGCCTGCCATTGTTATAAGAGTTATTGTTGGGCTTTGCACTGTTACATTCGCAGCCGTTGTACTAATGTTGCCTCCTGCAGTCAATGTAACTGCACCGCCTGAACCTGCGTTGTAAGCCTTAACATTGCCTCCCAGAGTAATAGATCCAAAAGCCGAGAGGTATACATTGCCTGCCGCACCGCTGCCGGCAGTGGTATCGATTGCGGCAGCCGTAATCGAGCTATCGGTAGAGGTTAGAAAGACTGTGCCGCCTGCGCCTGTGCCGGCGTTAGTTGTGTTAATTGCTTGCGTACTCATGGCTTGGTAAGACGCGATAGTCACATTACCTGCTGAAGCCGATCCACCAGCTACAGAAGTATCGATCCCGCCAGTTGCAACGGAATTATCAGTTGACGCTAAAAAGACTGCGCCGCCTGCGCCTGTGCCTGAGTTGAAAGCGTTAATTGTTCCCGCAACTGGAAGAGCTGCCCATGTGGAGATATTGATATTGCCCGCCGCGCCTGCACCACTGCTATTTGTGGCAATACTTGTAATAGAAATTTGTCCGGCGGAAGACTGCATAGTGACACTGCCACCACTGGTGCTGCCGGCTGCGTTAATTCCTACCGTGTCACTGAGCGTCAAATTTCCGAATACCAGCAGAGCTATACTATCAGCCGCAGTGTGGCTATTTGAATTTATAGACTTTATTGTCATTGGAACAAAAGCAGTAAAGACAAGCGGTGCCAACAATGATGAGTTGCCACCACTATCAATGGTCAACACAGTGTCATTACCGCTTAAAGCCGCATATCCGCTCGGATTATAATTTGACGCCGGCCCTGATATCCCAGTTACCGATACATTTACAGTTGTAGACGAAGTTATTGATAATAAATTGCTCGTATAATTCGGATTCACCGATGCCTCACTGCCGCTGACGACATTTGATGTAAATGTCTGCGCAGAGATTGTGCCCGCAGAAGTAGTTATTGCGCCAAAAGTTGTAATAGTTCCT
>JAKFVJ010000365.1 GCA_021732245.1 Candidatus Obscuribacterales bacterium
GCACAGTGAATATATTGGGACTTTGGTTTCGGCAGCGGGCAGAAACTTTGTCCAATCGAAGTCCATTAATCGGTAACGATCGCTATAGGGTTTTGTCAGTCCGGCAAGTCCCTCGGGGAAGGTAGCGACTATTTCGCCGGCAGCCCAAAGACGTTTGGCGTTGTCGGCTGTCCAGTCGACAAAACCAATCTCGGTCAAAAATGTATAAAGTCTTTCGTCGTCAATGCCGTCCATGTCGGCCATGATGTTGAGACGACGCGGGAAAGGCTTTTCGTTCATCAAGGCAAACAAAAGCATGAATCCCGGCCACGGAAGAATTGAGCCGGAATTGCCGACTATAAATGCCGGGCCTTCTTTGGGCAAAAACTCCAATCCTGAAAATTCAACACGCCACCATTGCTTGTAGAGAAAACTCAAGAATGGCTCGAGTTTGGCGAGTGTTTCCAACTTGAAGTTGAAGAGCGAGTCGCTTTTCTCGACGATGTCTTGGTATATGCGATAGGTATGAGTAAAGCTCGGCATGCTGTTTACTTCGTCATTGACGCAGTTGGGTGATGTTCGTGATTATGGCTTGGATCTTCGTCCCATTCAGTGAATAGCGACTTGCGCTCTCTAAGCAATTGATTTAGCTGGCGTTGAACGTCATATTGCAGTTCGCGCGCAATTTTTAGTGCGAGCTTGCGGTCCGCTGCTTTCTCTACTGGATAGCCGAGATCAATTGGTTTGTTTACCTTAATTAGCCATCTGACAGGCAATGGCATTAGATTGAGAGGGAATGGCAGCCATGGAAAACCGAGTGTCACTGGGAAAAACGGCATCGCAGTTAGTTGGGCAAGCTGCTTGATGTTGACGAAGTTAGGGAATATCTCGTCTCCGCCTATTGTGGCAACTGGAATAATTGGTGTTTGCGTGGCGATCGCCAATTGCACAAAGCCTGGGTGGAAATCGATTAAGCGATAGCGTTCATCAAATCTTTTGCCGACGCCGCGTATACCTTCCGGATATATGCCGACGAGTTCTTCATTGTTGAGCAGCTTGGTGGCATTCTCTTTGCTCGCACGCACTTGTCCTGTGTGTTGGATCCATTTGCCGACGCCGGGCATGGTGAAAAACCAGTCGGTTGCTAGATAACGGATGCGTCTAGGGCTTGGGTGCTTGCTGCACATGGTCATGGTGAGCATGGCGCCATCTAATGGAATTAGCCCGGAGTGATTGCCGAACAAAAGAGCGCGACCTTCGCCGGGGATGTTTTCAATTCCGTGCACGCGGACTTTGAAGTAGTCCTCGTAGCAAAAGCGGAAGAAGGGCTCCCACTTGGCAAACGTGTCCATATTGAAGCCAAACTCGTCATCCATTCCGGCATAACGACTATAAAAAGCAGGGTTGCGCTTAGCGAAAGCTGCCAGCGGGTCTTGCTTTAGCGTCTGAAAATTTTCCCAATTACCCACAAAACACCTAAAATGCCTGGGCCGAACGAGACGAAAAGGACAAAGCGCTTAAGCGCGTAGGTAACCAGATCCCAGATGTGCTGTTTAATGGCTTCGCGATCGTCGGAAGCCAAGCTGCCATCGTCCATGATTGCTTCGATATCTTGCATGATTTCAAAGACCTCGGTTTTTCCAGAGGCTCCATAGAATTCGACGTATACAGCGTACATCTATTTAAAGAGATTGCAACCAATGAAATCCCATCTTCTTAAGAAAGTTTTACCGGGGGCGCAGGACAGGGCGCATGCAATGCGCCCCTACAAAGGACATTGTTGCCAGTAGATAGAGGTGCACTAGAGATCAATGGCGGGGATTTGGGATAATCTAGAGCATCACAAGTTTTGGAGATTGAAATGCAACAAGATTTCGGCAAAATGATGCGTGACGCGCAAGCCTCGCTCAAGAAGATGCAAGATGACATGGGCAAGATGCAGAAAGAACTTGCCGATACCAACGTTGAAGGAACATCTGGTGGTGGTGCGGTGACCATTACTTGCAATGGTATGTGTGAGTTTAAGGGTGTGAAGATTAAGGCTGAAGCTGTTGATCCGACTGATGTTGAAACTTTGGAAGATCTCGTGCTGGCGGCGATAACCGATGCATCCAACAAAGCTCAGGAATTGATGCGCACGCGTACCGGCAGTATCACCAAGGGCATGAACTTGCCACCAGGCATGGGCTTCTAGAGTAGTCCATGTATTTCACGCGGCCGTTAGCCAAGCTAATTGAGCAGTTTCAGAAATTCCCAGGCGTTGGGCCGAAGTCGGCCCAGCGCATGGCGTTTTACGTGCTTGATTTGGATATGTCGGCGGTTCGTGAGATAGCAGACACGATTATTGAGGCGAAGGAGAAGGTGAAGCATTGTACTCAGTGTTTCCACTTGACCGCGCAAGATCCTTGCGAGATTTGTCAGAATCCGAAGCGTGATCAGCACAGCATTTGCGTGGTGGCAGAACCACGAGACGTAATTGCACTAGAGAGAAGTGCAGAGTTCCGTGGCTTATATCATGTGCTTACTGGACTTATTTCGCCTATGGAAGGCAAGGGTCCGGACGAGCTGACGATTAGAGAATTGCTTCGCCGGATCGGTGAGCTGGAAGTGAAGGAAGTTATTCTTGCGATTAACCCGACTATCGAGGGGGACGCCACTGTGTTGTACTTGAATCAACTTCTACGTCCTCTGGGAACCCGTGTCACCCGCATAGCTTTTGGTTTACCAGTTGGCGGCGACCTAGAATATGCTGACGATGTTACTCTGGCAAAAGCTTTAGAAGGCAGGCGTGATATTTAGCGCATGGATTTAGAACTGCTGAGAAAAAAAGAAATACTCTTAGAATCGCTACTCACTGACATGAATAGCGTGATAGTTGCCTACTCCGGTGGTGTTGATAGTTCGGTTTTGGCTTACTATGCACGTAAGTGCTTATCAATCAACGCGAAAATTGTCATTGCCGTTTCTCCAAGTTTGGCAGTTGATGAATTGAATTTTGCCAGGGGGCAAGCATCCTTATTCAATTGGCGTTTGATTGAAATTGAAACCAATGAAGTGAAAAAGCCTGAGTATCTGAAGAATGACCAGATGCGCTGCTATTTTTGCAAGAGCACGTTGTTTGAAGAATTGGAAGTTCTGGCTGATGAGTTAGGTGTTGAATATCTCGCCTATGGTGCCAATGTGGACGATATGATGGATTTTCGTCCTGGACACAAGGCAGCCAGAGAACACTGTGTATCCAGCCCACTACAAAAGGCCGGATTGAGTAAGGAAGAAATAAGGGTCTTGGCCAAGAAGGCTAATTTACCTTCCTGGGACAGACCACAGATGGCTTGTTTGTCTTCACGCGTCCCTACTTTTGAAACAATTACGCCAACTAAACTGAATCTTGTTGATAGAGCTGAATCTTTTATTCGATCGCTTGGGTTTTATCAAGTTCGTGTTAGATACAAGGAAGGTTCTGCAGTAGTTGAAGTGGGAGAGACGGAAGTCGCACAGCTTTTTTCCGACGTAGAGCTTGTGTCGTCAATTAGAACTCATCTAAAAGGACTAGGATTCTCCGATGTGCAGATAGATGAGAATGGCTATCGTCAGGGAAATGCCAATTTATTGAGCGGCGGACTTGTATGGACAAAGTAGCGCTATTAGATCTGCTTGACGGTGTGAAAGAGAATCGTGTATCAGCTAATGATGCGATGGAGAAGTTGAGGGCGATGCCTTTCGAGCAGCTTGATTTTGCTTGTCTTGATACACATAGGTATCTTCGCCAGGGTTTGCCTGAGGTTATCTTTGGTGAAGGAAAATCGGCTGAACAAATAATTGAAATACTTGACCGACTGAAAGCGCAGAATCAAATTGTTGTTGCAACAAGAGTCTCGCCGGATAAGGCCAGAGAAATTCTCAATGTTCACAAGGAAGCTGCATGGCATGAGAATGCCGGGATCATAACTATTGGTGTTTTGCCTGCTATGAGGCAGGGAGTCAAGGTTGCGGTCGTCAGTGCGGGCACTGCTGATCTGGCAGTTGCCAGTGAAGTCGGGGTCATGTTGTCTGCTTGTGGCATAGACAATGAAATGATTGTCGATGTTGGTGTCTCCGGACTGCATAGACTTTTTGCTCAGATGGATTCTTTGAAAACCGCCGATGTAATTGTAGTAATCGCGGGAATGGATGGAGCCCTACCCAGCGTTGTTGGTGGACTTGTCTCTTGTCCGGTAATAGCTGTACCAACTTCTGTTGGCTATGGGTCAAGCTTTGACGGGCTGGCGGCGTTGTTATCAATGCTGAATAGTTGTTCAGCCGGGCTAACAGTCGTTAACATCGATAATGGTTTTGGTGCGGCAGTGGCGGCTGTAAGGTTGATTAACCAGATTGAAAGGCGTGTGCGGATTTGAAGATAGCTTATTTCGATTGTCAGTTTGGTGCAGCCGGCGATATGCTCTTGGGAGCACTTATTGCAGCGATGAACAATTGTGGTATCGATGACTCTTTGTGGTTTCGTGAGATGGACAAGATTGCGCTACCCAAAAATTCGTTTACTGTTGATGTGAGTGCTGTCATTAAAGGCAATATTGCCAGCAAACAGGTGCGTGTGAGCTTTGAAGATACACAAGAAGAAAGACATCTAAGCGAGATTTTGACGATCATTGAAAAGTCTGCGATATCTGAAAAAGCCAAATTATTAGCAGCAGAAAGTTTTCGCAATCTAGCTATCTCTGAAGCGGAAGTGCATGGCGTAGATGTTGAGGAAGTGCACTTTCACGAAGTGGGCGCTATTGATGCCATTGTTGATATTGTTGGTTTTGCTGTTGCTTATGACATGCTCAGGATAGAGCAATCTATAGTATCTGCATTGCCGGTTGGTTCGGGATGCGTAAAGTCAGCACATGGATTTTTCCCTATTCCCGGTCCGGCGGTTTTGAATCTTTTGTCTCGGGCAGAAGCACCGATACAGCAATCGGAAATTGCGACGAAAATAAACTACGAGTGTTTGACGCCTACCGGAGCTGCAATTCTAACTACCATCGCTCAAGGATGGGGAAGTTGTCCACAAATGGACAAAATGCTTTCTATTGGATATGGCGCGGGCACGTATGAGCCGGAGGGCTGGCCTAATGTCAGCCGCGTGGTGGTCGGTGAAAAGTTGGGTGTTGCGTCTGGCAAACAAGACTCCAGATTTACCCAGGAAGACGTCTGCCTGATTGAAGCAAATGTGGATGACATGTCTCCGCAGGTGCTGAGTTATGCGATCAACAGACTATTGGAAGCCGGTGCTTTGGACGTTTTTACGACACCTTGTACTATGAAAAAGGGACGCAACGGCAGTTTGATATCGGTGATTTGCCGGACGGAAGATCAAGTTGTTATGCAAGAACTGATGCTGACGGAAACATCTTCTATTGGAGTGAGAGCTCAGTTATGTAAACGCCTTGTTGCAGAGAGGCAATGGCGCACGGTTGCACTCGGTACAGGGGATAATGTGCGCGTCAAAATTGCTATGGATGCGTCTGGAAAGTGCATTAACATTCAGCCTGAATATGAGGACTGTGCAAGCTATGCTCGCAAGCACGGTCAGCCGCTCAAGCAAGTGCTGAATGAAGCGCTGGTTGGTTTTCAAAATCAGCGGGATTAGGTGTTTCTTTGTCATTCTGAGGCTTTAGCCGAGGAATCTGCCGTAGGTTGGCGTGTTCGAGTTGATCAATTCGAACCGAGTTTAGTTGCGGCAGATTCTTCACTTCGTTCAGAATGACAAAGGGAAAAAGAATCGCGCTACAAAAAGCGGGCGCATGCAATGCGCCCCTACGCAGGACCTACTTCTGCGCTGCGCCGTTGGTGATGTGGTATTCGAAGGTGAATTGGATGTCGACGTTGTCGGGGGAGCCTTCGGGGAGTGGAGGCAGTGACGGCATGGAGGAGAGGATGGCTTTGATGGCAGCAGCATCATTGTCAGGCGAGTGGGACATGCGGTCGAAGGCGAGGTCGGAGATTTCGCCGTTTTTGTGGACTTTGAATTTTACGCGGATGACGTGATCGCTGTCTCCCTTTGGCGGGTGCCAGTTTTTCTTGATGGAAGCTTCCAGTGCCTCCATATAAGGCTTGAAGTCGATGTCTTGAGTGACTTGCTGCGGTGGTGGAGCGACGTATTGTGGGATGGGTGGAGTTTCTATTGGATGTAAGAATGGTATGAACAATGCAAATCCGGCAAGGACAATGATCATCGCGAAAAAGACTAAGAGAAATTTGTCTGTAAAGGCGTCGTGCTTTTTCAGCTCTTTGTCGGTGGTGTTTTTCTGACGCTCTTCCTTCTTGTTTAATTCCTCAGCGGCAGCAACCCACTCGTGTTCGGGTGCGTTTGGATCACCGAGTGTTTCAGATGGATCACGTTCTACAGGAGATGAAGAAGAAGAGGGCAGCGAGGGTAAGCCCGCTGCCTCTCTTTCGGCGTTTTGTTTTTCAACGCGCAACTTGATTGAGTCGATTTTTTGATCTTCGTTTGGACTATTTGCCATTGTCTCCACCAGGTTTGCGTTAGGAACATGGGCGCATGCAATGCGCCCCTACATAGGGCAAGGCACGTTTATCTCTACTTCTTAGCGCAGGCCATTTCTTTGACCCACATCTCTTGCGCTTTCTTCATTTCTTCTTCGGTCATGTCCTTAACATGCTGAGCTAAGCCCCACTTGTGGCCGAATGGATCAACAACTTGACCGAATCTGTCTCCCCAGAACATGTCTGTTAACGGCATGGTGGCTTTAGCGCCGGCTTTGATTGCGCGTGAGTGTAATGCATCGACGTTGTCTACGTAGATGTACATTGATACTGGTGAGCCATTCAAGCTTGTTGGTGACAAGCAAGCCATGTCTTTGAATTCATCGTTCACCATGAAGATGGAAGTGCCGAACTTCATTTCAGCGTGCATAACGGTTTTGCCGTCCGGACCATAGCAACGCGGCATGGTTTCTTCAGCGCCGAAAGCCTCTTTGTAGAATTCAATGGCTTTAGCGGCGTCTTTGACCGTCAGGCTAACAGTGATTGTTTGATAGCCCTGTGGAATTGGATTTGTCATTATGTCCTCACTTTGGAAGTACTGGTTAACGGGTCCCCAAAACTTTCAAGGCAAAGTCTGCAACTTTGGCTGGGCTCAATCCATTGATATCAAGGAGGATTTGACGTGATCCGTGTTCGACAAATTTATCCGGTATACCGAGCGTAG
>JAKFVJ010000363.1 GCA_021732245.1 Candidatus Obscuribacterales bacterium
CAATAGCGTGGTCAAGTAAGTAAAGGTCTTCATTGAGATCCAAAATCTTTTCTACAACTACTTCGTCCTCAACTTGTAAGAGATTGCTTCCAGCAATGCAGGGCAGCGCAACCCTATATGATTCAGCGGCATCCGTAACATATTCGAATTGACTATCTTGGCAAGTTTGTTCTGTCTGCGATAGGAACCGAGTCAGTACTTCTTGTTGGGTAGTCATCAATTGTTGGTGAAACTGTTCGATGCTTTGCAAATAATTGGTCAGAATTGAATCTTCACCAATGACGCTTTGCCCTGAAACTGGCTCTTGTTGTGGTTTGCCGGCATTGAGCTGTGCAACCAATTGAGAATCCGGTTTGAAGCTTACGGCTGGATAGTCCAGATCTAATTTGAGAGTTGTCTTTGATTTTCCATCGGGCAGTTTCTCTTCCCAGTTAAGTAATAGTGGTGAGCGACGCTTGAATAGATATTCGAGATCGACATCTGTACCGCGCGCAAATAAGCTGGCAATGACGAGGTTCAGTTGTGTTATGCCTGATTTGTTTTGCAGGTTTGTGGGGATGGCAAAATGAGATTTGTCTTGGAGAATCTCTCCTACAAGTTCCACCAAGGTGTTTTTCGGCCCAACTTCTACGAAAGTTCTTACACCGTCGGCGTACATAGCTTCGATTGTTTGGCGGAAACGTATTGGATGACGGAATAACTGTTTTGCAATAGTTGTAATTGCTTTTGGATCAGATGGATAAGGCGCGACTTGCGAACCAGACCAGGCGGTAATTGAAGGAGCGCAATAATGTTCGTCGTATGTGCCCGAGGTAACTGCCTCATCCATTAGAGATGTGTGATAGGGAATAGCTACGGGCAGGGGTTGAAATTCGATGGAGTTTGCCCGTAGTCGGGTGGCAACTTCGTCCATTGTTTGGCGAGTGCCGGAAAGTAGATGCTGTTTCGGACTGAGGTCAGCGCCTAAGTAAACTTCGAGTCCTGTAAGCAATTTCTCTACTTTGTCGTAATTGTCAGTCACGCGGAAGGTCTTCAAGTTGGCTAGTCCTTCAATTGACACGGAACGTGCAACAGCTACTGCATGTTTGTAAAAGGTTGGTGCGGCCTTTTCAATATCGGCTGCGCCGCTCATTGTGAGCGCTGCAAATTCGCCGGTGCTGCAACCAAGTACAACATCAGGGTTGATGCCGACGTTTTTCAAGACTGTATATAATGCCCACTCGGCCATGAGGACGACAATAACTGCCGAATCCATTGTGGCAAGCATGGCAGCATTCACGTGTTGCTTTTTGCCTTTAATAAATGACGCCGGGAAAATTGTTCGACTGGGTATTGCATTGTCACCGTTCAAGACAGCGAGGTGATCGACAAAATCAAATACTTCACGGACTTCCGGGAAGTGCATGCACAGGTCTGCGAGCATGTTGGGATAAGCGGCGCCTAGTCCAGGCATGATGAATGCAAGTTTGCCTTTGTCAAAGTTGCTGCTTACTTGAACTGAAGCATCTGACGATACTAAGTTATTGGCTAATAGCTGCTGGAGCTTCGAGCTTAGATCTTGAGTGGAGGAGGCTACAACTGCGACTTTGATGGATGCTGCCTTGTCTGCTGCGGCTTTGTAGAGACTGTAGGCTATGTCCTTAAGTTGTGCGTCTGCATTGCTACTGATGTAGGCAATGGTTCTTTCGATTTGCGCTTCGAGATCAGACTGAGAAGGAGCCTTGAATATGCAAACTTCGCTTTCCCATTCTGTTAGAAGTGATGAGTCTTTGGTGCTTTCATGCTCTTCTAAAACAACGTGGGCATTTGTTCCACCGAAACCAAAAGCACTAACTGCCGCCCGGCGAGGATGAGACTTCTTGGTGCCATATTGCGGATTTATCCAAGGTCTTGCTTCCGTGTTGATGTAGCATGGAGACTTGGACCAATTTACTTTCGGGTTTGGCTCTTTGACATTGAGAGTCGGAGGCAGAATTTGATGATAGATAGCAAGACTTGTTTTAATAAGTCCGGCGATACCGCTTGCTGCCTGTGCGTGACCAATCATGGATTTGATCGAGCCGATTGCCATTGTCGGCATGTCGGCTTCACCAAAGACTTTTTCGATTGCTTTGAGTTCGACAACATCACCTTCGATGGTTCCAGTACCATGGGCTTCCAGCAGTTGAACTGTATTGGCTGGGAAACCGGCTTTGGCATAAGCGCGTTCGAGAGCTAATGCTTCACCATCGATAGATGGAGCAAGAATGCCGCCGACATTGCCGTCGCTGGAACTTGCAGCTCCGCAGATGACCGAATAAATTCTATCTCCGTCGCGCTCGGCGTCTTCAAGCCTTTTGAGGACTACTATTCCCAGACCTTCGCCAAGAATTGTCCCGTCAGCATCTTTATCAAATGGACGAATTTGTTCGGCTTTGGAAAGTGCACCTAGACCGCAAAAGATGTCATAGAAAAACTTGTTTGAATTGATGTGCACGCCACCGGCAAGTGCAAGGTCACAATTGTCGGAAAGTAAGTCCGTGACTCCTGTTTCAACAGCAGTTAGAGATGACGCGCACGCTGAATCTAAAACGAGCGTACGTCCTCTAAATCCTAAGCGATTGGCAATTCTGCCTGCCAGAATATTGGGCATAAGCGCTGGAATGACATCGGCGCCATGCGGTTTGAGACTTTGTTTGAGTTCAATCTCAATTGCTTTTAGGTCATCAGTCGACAGTTGGGGATTTGTACGTGCAACAGCATCGACTATCTGTGTGACTGTTTGGCTTTGTTGAATGAAATTTAGGGAACCGACTCCAGGAGCCGATGTTCTGCCCATTATTACTTCGGCGCGATCGCCGTTAAAATCGCGTTTGGCATAACCTGCATCAGCAAGCGCGTCGTAGGCAACTTTCAGCGCGAGGAATTGATCGGGATCGCCACCTTCAATTCCTTTGGGCATAATTCCAAACGCTAGCGGATCAAAGTTTGTGAAGTCGCCGATAAATCCACCGCGATTGCAGTATGGCTTTTCAACTTCTAAGCGGTTATCAACGGTATGTTTGGTTTGTGGGGCTTCAGTGATCGCATCTTGACCTGCAACAATATTTTGCCAGAAGCTCCCCAGGTCTTTCGCACCGGGGAATATGCAAGCCATGCCGATGATGGCAACTTTACGTTGGGCATTTGCCCGCGAGGTCATTTTGCGCTCCCTGCCTGTGCTTTGCTTAGACGATTGAATGAACGACTACCAATTCCACCGAGTCCTTCAATAAATATTGCCGGTGTACCGTCTTCTCTCCAAATTGCCAAATCGCAATTGAGGATGTTGGAGTTTAGATCTTCCGGAATAAATACTTGGACTTTGAATGTTGAGCCTGTCAGCGGAGCCAACAGATGCAATTTCTTGAATCCTGTCGGCAAAACCATCATGTCCAGATATTTGCGTGTCCAGACTCCAGCTAGTTGCATGGCGCTATCGAGCATTACAGGATTAATAATCCAGTCTTCACCGTTGGTGTATTTGAGACATCTAGATGTAGTAGCACCGGTTACATAGCCAGTAATTCCAGTGCGAGCCAACGCTTCAATTGATTGAATGCCTTGGAAAATAGGTCCATGGAACATCCAGTTGTCATAGATTTCCTTGGCTGTCGGCATAGTCGCCTCTGGCTCAACCACACGACATGCCTGCTTCTGTTTAAGCAGATTCAAACCTGTTGCGATGTCTCCAGTTTTGCATAGTTTAGCTTGCAAGCGGAAATTGGTTCTTCTCAATTTTTCGCCAGTGCCCACTTGTGCTTTGACCAGTACTTCTTCAGAAGAAGAGGATTGTTCTTCTGCACTTACATAGAACTTCTTCGGTCCTGACTCAAAAACGACGCCTGAAGGGATCTGCAGGTCATCAATCGAAGTCAGATTCAAACTAGAGTAAGTCTGCGTCGCTGCTTCCAGCATCATTTCCAAAGCCATCACCATCGGCAATACGGGAATGCCGTCGAACTGGTGATCGCCTAAGTAAAGATCATTAGCCGGGTCCAGTACCAGTTCAAACTCCCTTGTTCCGGCTTTAGGTTGAAACAAGTTTGCTTGGAAGAGTCTGGCACCCTTGGCGGCAACTATTACTGACGAATCGGATTTGCCGTTGCCATCATGACCGTTGCCATTGCCATTGCCATTGCCATTGCCATTGTGACCATTGTTGCCGTTCTTGTGTTCCGGCTGTGGTGTATCAGCAGTCACTGTTTTACCAACCAGAAGAACTTCTACGTTGTCTTTGCTTGCAAAAGCGATTTCTTCAGCAAATGACTGGCGTCCTTGCTCCGGTGGAATCATTGCCCATCCGTATCTGGCGAAGATACTTTCCATTTCCGGACGAGCCATACCTCCTCGCCATGGACCCCACATAATGGAAGCCACACGAGCGTTCGTCTTCTTGCTCAAGCTAACTGCTAGTTTGTTGATAGATTCGTTAGCTGCGCAGTAGTCGACTTGCCCGGCGTTGCCCGTGCGTCCAACCACTGAAGAGAAGAAGATAAGATACTTGAGCGAATCAAAGTTCAATTTGCGCGCTAAGGTCATCGCGCTCTTGATTTTTGTGTCGTAAACTAGATTGAACGACTCAACTGATTTGTCCGTGATGAAAGCGTCTTCAATAACCCCGGCGCCATTTATCACAGCGTCAATTTTGCCGAACATGTCATACATACTATCAATGAAGGATGCGAAAGCCTGTGGGTCCTTCACGTCAATAGCGTAGTAGCGAACTTTTGATCCAGCTGCTTCAATGCGTGCAATGTTGTTGCGCACTTCTCTTTCACGCAACAGCTTTTGATAGATTTGCTCTACCTGGCTAATTGAAACAGTCTGTCCGGATTGACGCAGGCTTTCCATAATTGCTGCTTTCAGCTCGCGAGGAGAAGAAAGTTTTGCCGTGTCGGCCGATTCTTGTCCTTCCGGTCTCGGCATTTTGCCAACCAGAATAATAGTTGGCTTAAACTTCTCGGCCATTTCAACTGCAATTTCTGCAGTAATGCCGCGAGCGCCACCTGTTATCAGAACTATCGACGACGAATCAAGCGACATTGGCTGTTCGGTAGGTGCCAGTGTTGCTGCCTCAACATCGAGGGTGATTCTTTGATCGTTGTGATAGCCGACTTCAACAGGCTCATCATCTGATTGCAGTTCGGTAATTATGAGCTCTGCCATTTTGCTTGCGCTAATTTCCGGGCTGAAGTCTAAAGCGCGCGCTTTTACTTCCGGCCATTCACGGCTAATTGTTTTGACCATGCCGACGACACCTGCTGAAAGTGGCTTGAATCCGGCTTTCAAAGGTTGTCCGCTGCTGGCAAAGTCACCGCCTAATGTAGTTACTGCAGAAACAATTGCTTTGCCTTTGCGTTCACCTCGCAAGTCCTTTTCTGTGAGTTTGAGCAATTGGAAGAATGCACGAACATCCAGCACTTCAAAATTGTCGTCAGAAGCGGTGCTTAAGCCGAGCAAGTTTATAAGACCTGCTGTTTTTCCGTATTGCTTATTGATGAGAGCAAGCACTTGCTTGATGCTATCTGTGTCAGACAGATTTGCTTCGTAGTATCTGTTGCCGGCAGACTTAACCGATGCCGCCGGCGAAACAATTACTGCTGATTGACCTTTTGTGACCAATTGCTCGAGCAAGCTGTCAGCTACAGTTGACTTCTCGCTTGCTATTACAACCACACCCTCTATTTCGATAGATTTAGGCGTGGCTGGTTGGAGCTTTTTTTCGACAACGAGGCCTCGCATAACTGTCGATTGAATTTCCGGTTCTTTCGGAGTTGGTGGTTCTGCCGCCTTGACTTCCGGAGCCTGTGCTGGGGCTGGCGGAGGCGCTGACACAGCCGGACTTGAGCCGGCGCAGGCATATTCGCGAATCCAATCAATAATTGCTTGGAGGGTCTTGGTACCGGCTAGTTTTTCAACGTGACCTTCAATTTCCTGCTGTTTTGTCTCAGGTAGGACCTTGCGAAACGTCGAAAGAATTTCCACGCGCTTGATTGAGTCAATTCCTAAATCAGCTTCCATGTCGAGGTTCAAGTCGAGCATTTCCGGTGGATAACCAGTTCGTTCACTGACAATTTCCAGGAAGCGATCAACCAATTCATCTGCGCTCAATTCAGATAAAGATGAACTTGTCGACGCTGGAGCAGCTTGATGAGTAATTTGCTCGACAACTTGGTCAACTGGTGTAACTGCCGGAGCATTGACGGCCAATTGTGGCTGGACTTGATGCTGTATCTGGGGCTGTATTTGCTGTTGCATTGGAGTTTGTTGAATTACCGGCATGTCCACATATTGCGGTTGCGGCATTTGCATCATTGGCATTTGCTGCATCATCGGCATTGGTATGCTTGGGTGTCCGCTGCGTGATTGCAGATAGGCAACCATCACATTTTGCTGGGTCTCCAAAAAGTTCTGAGTCATTTTCAGCATTGTTTGTTGGAACTGCATCATCACCTGATCAGATGAGCCTATCCCAATTGGCATTGGTGTCGTCGGTATCTGCGTTTGAATAACAGGCTTTGAACCATTGTGTCCATTCCCATTGCCGTTTCCGTTTCCGTTGGTGTTCACTTTTATCGGTTGATTGGTGTTCATGTTAGCTACCGTTGGTGCTGGGGACTTGATCGGACTTTGTTGAGGGGAATTACCTTGAACTGGACTACTTGCTGTGGGAGGCGACTTCGTTGGCGGTGCAGTCGGTAGTGTCGCTACCGGCTTTTCTGCTCTTGGCGTAGCAGGTGCTACTTCCAGGTTGCCGCTGTCACTGGCGATTAATCGCGTAAAGCGAGCGCCGTTGACCAAGTAGAGAAGTTTCTTCTTCGCTTTGAATAACGAATCCGGCTTAGCAAAAGCATTAACTGATGCTCGTGATTCATACAGCGGACTAATATCAATTGGTACGCCCTGGCTGGCTAATTGAGCAAGCGCATGCATTAGTTGGAGGAGTCCATTGCGACCTGTGCGATCGGTGGAGATTGACTGATGTATTTTGTTTTCCAAAATTGCATCAACCAAATTGGTCATTACAGATCCAGGACCAATCTCTACGAAGATTCGAGCGCCATCGTTGTACATCGCTTCAATTTCTTTGACGAACTCAACCGGGCTAATCAAATGTTGAGCCAGTCGAGTGGCAATTTCGTTTGGATCTTTTGGATGTGGTTGGGCGT
>JAKFVJ010000364.1 GCA_021732245.1 Candidatus Obscuribacterales bacterium
CTTTTACAACGTATTAACCAGGTAAATTGTCGTTTAAATCTTAACCCTGAAAGGGTAGTTCAGTCATGGCCGGGGGATAAGATTGACATGAAGACTAATTTTATGACGCAGGTGTAATTTGAGAGTCAGCGATCCTACTTCGCCTCCATTTTTCCTCTGGCAAGCACTGATAGCAGTGCTGATGGGCATCTTGACGGGCGCTTTGCTCTTCAACCTGTCAAGTCACGCTCGCGCAGCTCTTCCTCATCTTCCCACACCCATCAAGGAAGCGCTGGCTGCTAAACCGGCGCCTCCGTCAATTCCAATTTTGCCCAATCTTGACAAGCGGATGGTTATCCTGCTTATGGGGGTGGATTCTAATGGTCCTAATTGCCAAAGATATGTCGGCACTCGTTCCGACACGATGATGCTGGCAAGCATCGACCCGGCTACTAAACAAGTCGGACTTATCAGCATCCCTAGAGACAGCCGTGTAATCATTCCAAGAGGACATGGCTTCAGCAAAATAAACTCGGCGCACGCTTTGGGCGGGCCAACGTTAGCGATGGAAGCGGTAAGCCAAAACTTTGACGTCAATATTGACCACTATGTAGTTATCGATACTGTCGGCTTGAAAAAGGTCTGCGAGTTTTTAGGACCATGCGAAGTGCTGGTTGAAAAAGAAATGCACTATGTTGATCACACAGCCAAACTCAATGTAGATTTGAAACCTGGATTGCATACTCTGAGCCCAGTGGAAATGGAAGAGTATGTCCGTTTTCGTCATGATCCTCGCGGTGATATTGGGCGCATGGAGCGTCAGCAGTGGTTTTTGAGACAAGTGGCACACAAACTAAAAGAGCCGCAAGTATTGCTACGCATTCCTGAGCTAATGGGATTGGCTAATGAATTTGTATCTACGGATCTTTCACTGGATCAAATGGCTCGCTTGCTTTCTTTCGGCAGAGAAATTGAACCGCATCAAATTGTCACTGCTACATTGCCCGGTGAAGGCGCCATGATAGGCGGTATAAGCTATTGGTTGCCGGATATGAAAGCCAGTCGCATCGCTATAGATAGGCTAGTCGGCACCAACGAACAAGTTCTTGCAACAGAGACAAGTCCAGCAGAAGTTGTCACCAATAAACCAATTCGTGTTTCCATTCGCTACCCACGTGGCTGTGAGAAGGTAGCTGACTATTTCGAGACAAAGTTGACGGAAGCCGGATACAAGGTTCGCTATAAATGGCGTGTTGACGAAATTGAATGCCGCCACGAAGAAATAATTGCGCACAGTTCTCGTGCAAGCCAGGAAAATACCAACGAGCTGAGAAAAGTTCTTCCGCAGATGGAGAAATGGCCCACTGTCGTCAATCCGGAATCCCGTTCATACACCGATTTCACTTTGGTGATTTCACCGAATGTAATGCAGTCAATGGCGGATATTTTCCCACCGCCGGCCGATAGCGCATTTGCAACGCCTGTAGTCTCGCACGTTCGTGCACCTGTTTTGCAATAGACAACTTAGAAAGAACCACTAAATGCTTGGAAAAACGCTCGAGGATCCATCAGTAATAAATTTTCTTGCGCGTTTTAATTTCGAACCGCAACACAACAAACCATTTGAAGGTGGCTTCACGAATGTTGCCTTCGGGACGTCCATGCGTCAGTACATCGTTCCTATCTATTTTCTTCTCAACGGACAGGGTGAGATTGAAACAGTAAAGTTGTTTATGGAGCGTGAGTTTGCTGACGATGCCGAACTTTCACCGGCTGCCTACGAAATAACAAAAACATTTTTGGCTACTTTCATGCCAAGTCCACTGTCCCAGGAGCTTATCAATGAACTTACCTGGAGGAATTTCAAGGGCGGAGTGGCTTATACTGAATTCTCCGACATTTTGCCGGAGCAGTTGCCTGCTGACGCAGCACCAAGTTTTTTGACTCTCATAGGTGAACAGGACAGCTGCCGGCAGGAAAATCCTGACGGAACAACACTACTATTAGAAAACACAGTTGTCCAAAATGGTAAGCGCTATGTGTCGGTTTATGCCTGCACACCGAATGGCTATGCTGCTTTGTTTGGCTAGTTAAATCCGGCTAGCTGAATCTGGTTAGTTGGACAACCAGCGTATTGTGCCATCTTCAATGTTGCGAATGCCGCCGACGATTAGCAGTTTCTTTTGCTTAACCAAGTCTGTAAGTCCTGGGCTGTTTTTCCTTATTTCGGCAATGGAGTTGCGCACGTTGTCTTCAATTGCCGCGTTTAGAAGGTCATTGCCCTTGAGTTCCGGATGACTCTTTTTTGTTTTATCAGTTGTCGGTGTTATCAATGCCATCAGTTTTGGTAAGCTGCCTTTCAAGGCTGCCCCTGATACTGCGCCGTCTACAGCTCCGCATTGTGTGTGTCCTAATACGACAATAAGAGGAGTCTTGACGTACTTAACACCATATTCAATCGAAGCTAATTCAGCAATTGCACAGACGTTGCCGGCTACTCTGACAACAAACAAGTCGCCAAAGCCTTGGTCGAAAACCACTTCTGGAGGCACGCGTGCATCTGCGCAACCGAGAATAGTGGCAATTGGTTTTTGCCCGTTGAGTGCCGTTTGTTGCCTCTTTGCCGCATCGAAACGGGGATGAATGCTTTTGCCGGCAAGGTAGCGTTTGTTGCCTTCTTTTAGTCTGTCCCAGACTTGCTGTGGCGTTGACTCGGCATAACAGGCCAAGCTCGAGCTAAGTGCTAAAGCAATTGCCGCAAGACTTGCTGCTTTCATTGATTGTCCTTTCTTGAATTATTCTTGTTGCTGTTGTTCTTCTTGCATTTCCTCTTCGCCTTCGTTGAGGAAACCTTCGAGTGCCTGACGGACTTTATGCAAGAGAACTATTTGAGCATCTGTAGAAAGTTGTTGTTCTTTGATCAAATGCACTGCTAAACAGAATGCCAAATCCACATCTAATTGACCGACAAGGCGCTCGGAAAGCAGGCGGCAGAACCACGCCGCGGCATCTGATGCCGAAGTGTCTTTGCGGTTGATTGAGGTGTTGAAGTCGTATTTGATTTTGGGATCACGGACAACTTCGTTGACTTCGAATCTATAGAGGCATTTAGATGTGCACGGGCCGCAAGTAGGCAGTGGTCCTTGATCACGTTTATGCAAATCCAGGAAGTCTTCACGCCATTGCCTGAGCACGCTCATGTCAATTCTACGGTTGACTTCCGTTGGCTGGAAGGCCGGACGTAATAAATCCAGCCAGCGCATGTGTTGTTCGCGGACTTGATCGTAGTACCAGTAATTTTCTTCGCCTTTGCGTTCAAAATAACGCTCTGATGCCTGTGTCAGCACACACCAGGTGATTCCCGGCAAGTTGCCGGATCTTGCGCGACCACCGATTACACGCTGAATTTCGCTGATTATTTTGGGACGAAATTGTACTAGCTGAGTCAGGTCTTTGATAGTGGATAATACATAACGATTGAACACTTGGCGGAACTGTGGATCGTCAGCCACGGGGACAGCAGTGTCGTAAATTTGTGAATCGCAACGGTTTAGGCAGAAGCGACAGCCGAGGAATTTGTCGAAGTTCTCGGTTACATTTAATCCCTTCATGGCGTCGCGCACTATTTGATCAGATTCTGCCGGTGTTTCAGGTGGTGGTACAGAGGCAGTCTTGTCATACATGATAGCTAGGTGAAATGGTTGTTCCATGCGCTCGGCATAAACAATTGCTCTACCTGTTCCTAAGGCTGTGACGTGGCGCTTTTGAATGTCGTCTAAATTCATGGCGCCGCCCATGGAATCGCGGTCGTCTGTAGCCACGATGCGGTGCATAATTTTTAAGTTGGTGTTTTTCAATGCTTCCGGTGCTAGTTTGTTCGGGATTTGGTCGGCGATGATGAAGCCTTGTCCGTATGAACGAATTTCTGCCAGCATGTTGGTGAAGAATTCAACGGCTTTGCCGGCTGGGTTGGCTGATTCTGAGCTCTGCCCGGTAGGTATATTCTTCAACAGTCGGTGAGCTTCTTCGACAAGCATGACGTGTTGCAACTCGTCGTGCGGTCCTAGGGATTCACGATATTCATATAAGAACACCAAAAGCATACCCATTAGGAATGACTTTTCGCTGTCTTCCGAGACCATTTTAAGTTCGACAACTGTGGGGCGCCCGAAGAGAATTTCCGGTGGAATAGAACGCCTTGTATTGAGCATCTGCCCTTTACCGCCAATGAGCAAGGAACCAATACGAGCTTTCAGAGCTGCCTGTACGTCAGGTCCAATTCTTTCTGAATAGCCAAAACTCTCTGTAATCGGATCGATGATTTCAAATAGATCCTTCATTGTCGGATATATTTCCGGCGGGCAATCAGGATCGCCAGGACTCATGCCTGGTGGTAAGCGACGATTGACGTTTTGCACTAGATCCCAGCCGCGTACGTTGTAAATGGCGTTCAAGGCTTTTTCCAGAACCTGTGGCATTGGTGCGTACATTTCAAAACTGGCGTTGAATACTGATTTCAAAGCGTCCAAGTGAGTCTGTACTTTGACGCCTTTCATGATTTCAAAAGGGTTCAGGCGGAACGGTGAAACCGTCTCATCACCCAATGAAAATGCTTGACCGACTCCCTTGAAAGTCTCGGACATCAGCATCATATGCCGGTATTCTGACTTAGCCGGCTCAATGACCATGAAAGGAACTTTGTATTTCCAGAGTTGGTTTAACAGATAGAAACAAGTGTTAGTTTTACCGCCGCCGGTTACGCCGCAGATAATAGTGTGCTTCTGTAGTGCATCGACATCTACGTAATACAAATTACCTGTATCTACGCCTCTATCCAGCACGTTGCCAACTGCAATAACACGCTCCGGGTTTTTTGGTGGAATATCAGCCAAACTAAATTCTGCCGATCGTCGTACACGAAAGCCGGGCATTTCCCGCTTTGGTAGATGTATATAGGCCGATAGCATGCGGGAATTTAAGGGTGTGACAAAGCGATAACCAAGCAGCTGCGAAACATTCTCTCCAGAGCGCGTGTTGGACAAGAGTCCAAATTGTTCCGCGTGCGGCTTAAGTCCGGTGAATTCGTGCGTGCGTAATGGTGTTGGTCTACTGGTCTCGTCAACGTAAGTAGCACGAATAAGCGACTGGAGACGGACAAAGACAGATTTATCTGGAGCAAAGAAATATACACCTACCTGCCAGCTGCCGATTGCGGTTCCTAATTGCAAATGCTTCAGATAGGAGTCTTGTAGTTCAAGGTAGTATTTGATCTTTTTCTTCTTTTCCGGATCTTCGCTTTCTTGAGCTCGCTGAATTTGATCGACAACGGTGAATTCTTCCTTGCTGACATATTGTGATGGAACAGGAAAAGCCAGGACCAGTATGCCGAAGTTATGACCTTGCAATCCGTTAGCAATGCGCTCAATCTGCTCGGATTCCATCGTGTCGCCGCCGGCACTTTTTAGTGCCGGAATGCCGGTTGTGATACCAACATTGGCGGTTAAAGGAGCAATCATTTCTTTGATTTGATCGCTGGAGAAGGCATCTTTGTGGATATCGACGCCGTTATAAACGCTATGCAAAATAGATTTGACGGTTGTGTATGAGACTTGGGCGGAGTCATCGCCATTGGCGCCTTCCGAAATCGATGGAACGGACATGCCCATGTAGTAATTGACGCCCGTCTTACTGCCTAGAATGAGAAAGCTTAAGTTGGACTTCTGACTGTGCAGTCCTGCTAAGGCATCTTCCATCAGGTACATGCGCTGCGGCATTTGATTGGGGTCGTTTTTCGGTTGTTGATTCTGGTTCTGCTGCTGCTTTTCTCGCTCTATATCCCAAGTGCGTAAGATGCCATCAATACGCACAAAAGTAAGCCCAGGAATAGGCCAGCTCTGAACCTCCATAGGATTTGGTGGCTCGGTTTCCAAGATGTCGAGATCGTATCGCCGAAGCTCGGCAATACGCTCTTCCCAAATATTCCGGTTTCCGCCTGTTGATTCCATCAGTAATTAGGCCTTCCCATACATTTGTTCCACGAGAGCCCAATTGATATCCTTTTCGGCAACGTCTTTGAAATCCGGAGCCTTCAAATGGAAGACGCCGGCAACAGTACCTACGCGATAACAGAAGAATGTGCGCTCTTCTTGACCAACGACGCGGTCGATATTGAGCTTTTCTTCGTCAGATATTAATTCGAACTGGGGTGTTGTGTTTACTTTATTAAATACGTTCTGAATCGTTTGGTGTTTAATCTTTCTGCCGTCCACACGGAACATCTGCGGTCCCAACATATCAGCATCTTTCTTGGCTAGGGAGAAGGCGCAGATAGTGCCCATGTGAATCGCCATCTGGTTGCGCGCGTCTTCCGGCAGGTGCTGCAATGTCTTGCAGGAGCCAACCAAGCCAATCTGAAACGTCTTTGTCTCTGAAGTAATGGTGTCGATGGTGTCTTTTTCGATGAAGTTATCGAATTCATCCAAATAAAGTGCAGATGGGCGCTTGGCGGATTTGCCAGGGATTCCTGAGAGTGTTGCTTGTTTCAAGCCGGTGACAATCAAGCTTCCTAGCAAATTGGCATTATCGTCAAAGGAGCTTTGCGGCACTTTTACAAGCAGCACTTTCTTTTGATTAACGACATCAACAAGGTTTAAATCACCTTTTGCTTTTGTCAAAATCGGCTGAATACGCGGATCCGAAAGCGTTGCGGCAATGCGGTTGCGAATTGGTTCTGTCCATGTGATCCACTGATCAGAACGAGCCAGTCGCTTGTAGTTGTCCCACTGCTGCAAGAGGGTGGTGTACTCAACGCGTTCGTTTTTCTGGCGTTCAATTTTTTCTAAGAGCACATCACGGAAATCATTGTCACTGCTCAAAAGTTTTTCCATGTCAGTCAGAGTCTTGCCGTTAGCCATGAGCAAGAGAGCGGAGTTGCGCACGATATTGGCTGTCTGTTGATTCCACTGAGACTGCGAACCCGGAGGCTCGGTGTAAATGGCTTTAAATCCATAAACTACAGCCGATGCCGCTCCTTGCAGATCGCCGTTTTCCGGCATCTCCAGCGGATTGTATGCAGGACAACCGCCTTTGTGGGTCGGGTCCATTATGATGACGCGCTCGGCAAGCTTTTCGCCTTTGGGATGAGCGGCTATCCAATTAACGACAAGATCAACTAAGCTGCAATCCGAATCGATAACAACAACGGCTCTAT
>JAKFVJ010000008.1 GCA_021732245.1 Candidatus Obscuribacterales bacterium
GGGTCTACTGTGATCGCCCAGATTTCGTCGAGGTAGCCGCGCTTGTCGATATTGCACTCAAACAAGAGTGGAATTTGGACGGCTACGACTTGTCCGGGCGAGTGTTGTGCCATCGCGTTTAGCATTTCTGCATCAATGGCTGGATGAGTGATTTGCTCCAAGTCACGTTTGGCTTGCGGATCGCTGAAGACAATCTGACCGAGCCGCTTGCGATCAATGGGACCGCCAGGACTGGTCGCAATGTCTTTCCCGAAGCGCGCAAGCACGGCATCGTAAGTTGGATTTGGTCCGGCAAGCAATGCGTGCGCAATTTCATCCGTGTCGATGATGAGGACGCCTTTGCTTTTGAGGACCTGGCTGACAGAGCTTTTGCCGCAAGCAATGCCGCCTGTTATGCCAATTCGTATTGGTGCATTTGGCTCCTTGCGGATACTTGTTTTTCTGTTCATTGCTGCTCCTGTGTATCAAATGACGAAACCGCCCGAAAGCCGGTAGCTCTCAAGGCGGTTAAGGAAAAGGTTGGGTGGTTAAGCGTTTGCGGTGCTTGAATTACCAAATCTATAAGACAGTTATGTGAATACCCTATCAATTGAGAAGTTCAAATAACAAATAACTGGCCAAGAATATAGTGGGGAAATTACGTCGATACCCGCTAGCGCTAGCTTGTGCAAGCGACCATTTGGGACATTGTGTCCACGACTCGTGCAACTGTGGGGGTTCGTTACATGTCCCCGCATCCTCCCGCAACTGTAGGGGCGCATTGCATGCGCCCGCATCGAGTTAGCGCGAGCCGCGCCGCCGAGTGACATGCGGCAATTACTAGTTAATACCTAGTGAATACAAGAAATTAGAAATTGATCTTTGTTAGTTTCAAATTTGTATTTGTATCAGCATTTGATAATTCGAGAAATCTCAACCGGAAACTAAGACCAGTAAGTAATTGGGAGCAAGCGCTAGAGGGAAATTGTCCTCCAGTGTTCGTCGGAGATTGTCTTCAATTGTCGAACTCTGCAACAACGTATCAGTACACTTGGAGAAAGAGTATGAGCACACAAGAATTAGGAAAGTGGTTTCGTGTGTTGGATAACACAGGCAATAACAAAGCACCCGTTGATCTGTATGCAAAAGACGAAGCAGCCGCCTGCTTGGCTGCAGTTCATAAGTGGTTCGGACAATTGCCTGGATGTCGCATTGATTCTGTTCTGGAAAAGGTAAAGGCTGTCCCGTACACCGATGATGGAAGAATCACCAAAATCGAAGCAATGGAAGGACTTTCCGGTAAGCAGTGTTTGCCGCCGGGAGGCTGGACGAAAGACGAATCAGCGAGCCAGTAAAGCCAAGGTAGGACTTATCGAAAGGGAGTGACCCCACTCCCTTTTTTAGCTTTTTGGCACTTGTAGAGAGAATTTACTGAATGAGAACTGTAAATTCTTTAGCCAGGCTGTAGCGCCTACCCTTTTTTGATGTATCCACAATCACGAGAAATCCTTCACCAACCCACTTCTGGCATAGTTGACTGCAAGTGCGTGGGCGGAAGCCAAAGAGTGAGCCAATTTGTTTTGCTGTAACGATCTCGTCGCTAACAAATAGTTCTAATGCTTGGCGCTGTCTGGCATCCAGTCTCCTCATTACCGAGCTAGCATCACTTTTCTTTCGAATAGCTGCTTCTGACGCCTGTCTCTGGACACTTTCGAAGGCTTGTGCGGCACCCATGCAAAAGAACTCCAGCCATTTGGTCATGTCTGCTTCTGCACGCCCTAGGTAATAATTGTGAGATGGACCTACAGCGAGCGCATCGTAATAAATTGTTAGATGCTTAGCGTAGTATTCGTCCAATGAGTAGATGCCGCGTAAGGAATATCCGCCTTCATGCATGATTAGTGTTGCTAATAGTCTTGCTGTTCGTCCGTTGCCGTCGTAATAAGGATGAATCGTGGCAAATTGATAGTGAGAGAGTCCAGCCTTAATCGGGCAAGGCAATTCAGGTTCGGTATTTATCCATTTGACTAATGCCTGCATCAAATTTGGTACGTCGGCAGCCTCTGGTGGCATGTAGACAATTTTGGATGTTTCACTGTCCTTAATGACGTTTTGGCCTTCGCGATAGTGACTTGGACGGACTTTACTTTTGCCACCAGCCATGACTAACGCATGAAGGGTCTGGATTGTCTTCTCGCTGATTGGCAGACTTCGAGCCGCTAATCTTTCTACTTCGGCTAGCGCAGAGAAGTATCCTTTGACCTCTGATTCATCTCTTTCTCGTCCGCGGAAGTGCGCTGCACGTTGAATAACCTGCGTCGCTTCCTCAAGAGTCAGCCTGTTGCCTTCTATAGCTGTCGAGTAGTGTATTGAATGTAAGCGTGAGGTCTCTTTCAGCTTTTTTAGTACTGCGGGCGTTATGGGTAAGTGCTCTACGGACTGTTTGGCCGCTTCAATCCGCATCAGAGCTTGCGCCATCTTTGGAGTTATCGTGTATACCGGAGTAAATCGCTGGTATTTTTTTGTACTTTTTTTCGGCATGTTATCGGCATATTATCGGCATTGTGACTAAATAACATTATGCCGTTAACATGCCGTTAATGCAAGTCAGTCGCTTATGGGTGCCCGTATGGTGCCCTAATATGAGAGTGCATGAAGAGATAGGTGAGTGCAATGGCTAGTCCAATGTAACTCAGGCTGATGAATATGCGTTGGATGTGGGTTGCAGGATAGCGCTCAGCTTCTGGATCGGCGCCTTTGCGAAACTGAGAGAACATAACAAAGATTGATGCGACGGCAATGATAATGAGCAGTGGTGAACGGAAAGTCAAAGCGAGGAAGCCTAGAAGAATTGCTCCAGGGATGAATAACCACTTCGTGATGCTTTGTGCGATGAAGCCGCCGTCGAAGGGTTTGATGGGCACAAGTTGTAAGAGATTGAGAATGGCACCGGTGTTAGCGGCGGCAATGAGCCAGGTGTTGCCGGTGGTGACGCCGAGTATGAAAGAAGCGAACGCGGCGAGTCCGCCGATGAATGGACCTGCGTAGGCTACCCACGCGTGGGTTGCGAGATCGCCAGGGATTGTGGACATGGCAGTGTACGCGCCGACAAATGGAACGAAGACTGGGGCTTTGGGTTTGAGTCCGTAGAAGTGCATCACGATGAAGTGACCCATTTCGTGGATGTAGAGCAAGACAATTATTGTGATGGCGTATTTCCAGCCGAACATCATTGTGTAGATGCCGAGGCTGAGCGCCATCGTGGAGAAGCCCTTGAGGAGCCAGCCGAGTTTGACTAGCGATAGCGCATTGAGGGCGATGAGCGCTGCGCCTTTGAATTTCAGGAGGATGAGTCCGAGGACGCCGACGACTCCGGCGATGGGACCGGTGGCGGGTTTCTTCTTTTTTTGCGGTTGGAGTTCGGCTTGGGTTTGGTATTCAGGTTGCATGGAGGTTATTGTGGCAGTTTACGAACCATTTGTCATTCTGAGTGTAGCTGCGTAGCAGCGAAGCGAAGAATCTTCCGCGAGTGTATGACGCTCAGGGTGCTTAACCTGAACATGTTTACTTGCGGTAGATTCTTCGCTTCGCTCAGAATGACAAAGCTAGTAGGCTTTCGCGAAGATGACTTTTGTATCCGACGCGGTGCCGCAGCGGATGCATTTGCCGGGTTGTGGTTTCCAATCGAAAGGAATCACGCGTATTGTCGCTTTGGTGTCTTGCTTTATCTGAGCTTCGCATTGACCCGACTTACACCAGTGAGCTTCGATGAAGTAGTTGCCTTCGTCGAGTTTGGCGCAGAAGTCATCGTAGTTGTCGATGGTGACACTATGTTCCTTGCGGAATTGGACGGCACGTTCGAAGATTGCTTTTTGAATCGTCTCGAGAAGTTTACCCAACTCGGCAGCAAGTCCATCTTGGCTTACGCCGCGCAGTTTCTCACCTGTGTCGCGGCGAGCAATTTCGACGACATTGCTGTCGACGTCGCGTGGTCCGATGTTGAGACGCAGCGGCACACCCTTTTGCTCCCAGTGGTTGAATTTCCAACCAGGTGTTTGCGTATCGCGATCATCTAAGAAGACGCGAATGGTCGGCTTCAACTCTGCAGCAATTTGACGGCAGCGTTCTAAGACGCGTGCTTTCTCTTCTTCTTTCTTGTAGATAGGCACGATCACAACTTGAATAGGTGCCAACTTCGGTGGCAGTATCAAGCCTTTCTCGTCGCCGTGTCCCATGATGATGGCGCCGATCAGTCTTGTTGAAACACCCCAGCTTGTTTGCCAGGCATGCTCAAGTCCACCTTCCGGGGCTTGGAATTGAATATCGAATGCTTTGGCGAAGTTTTGCCCCAAGAAGTGTGATGTGCCGGCTTGCAATGCTTTACCATCGCGCATCATTGCTTCAATACAATATGTTCTTACAGCACCGGCAAAACGCTCAGCCTCTGTTTTTTCACCAGTGATAACAGGTAATGCCATCCACTCTTCGGCAAGCACTCTGTACATCTCCAGCGCAACACGTGCTTCCTTCTCTGCTTCTTCTTCGGTTGCGTGTGCAGTATGCCCTTCTTGCCAGAGAAATTCTGTTGTACGCAAAAACATACGTGTACGCATTTCCCAGCGTACAACGTTTGCCCACTGGTTGATGAGAATCGGCAGATCGCGCCAAGACTGTACCCATTTGGCGAACATATGATTGATGATTGTTTCTGATGTCGGACGAACAACAAGAGGTTCATCCAGCTTCTTGCCGCCGCCATGTGTGACGATGGCACATTCTGGAGCAAAGCCTTCGACGTGTTGTTTCTCTTTGTTGAGAAATGACTCCGGAATAAACAATGGGAAGTAAGCATTTTGGTGCCCGGTGTCTTTGATCATTTGATCAAGGGCGCGCTGCAAATTTTCCCAAAGCGCATAGCCATAGGGACGAATAACCATGCAACCTTTGACGGGTGAATAGTCTGCAAGCTCGGCACCTGTCACCACATCGGTGTACCAGCGCGAGCGCTCGGCGTCTTTGCCTTTTTCCTCTTCAAATGTCTCTTGAACGTTATCCGTGTCCTTAACTTCCATTTTCTATATCCCATCATGTCCCGCGACCAATCCGAGGCTTGACAGGCCTGCCGGCGGGTGAAAGACAAGTATATCCCAAAAAATGGGTCATAATCTACTCAGGAGGTGAAACAATGCCTAAGCAGAAAACGCACGAGACTAAGGGTGAAGAGAAGTCCAAGAAACTCGTCATTTCAAAAACTAAGCTGCGCAAGCTGGAGAAAGAAGCCGACCGCGATCAACGCATCGCGCAAGGTTATGACCCAGCCTTTCAGGGCGATGGAGCGCACGGCGGTACCGTGGACGCGCAAAAGAAACGCGCCCGCAAGAAATCCAAAAAGGATTTGATCAAGTACCGTAATCAACGCACCAGTAATTTGGAGGACTAATTCATGTCGAGACTGCTTAACGGAAAGCCCGGCTTCCGGGCTTTCTTTTTTTGTTTTTGAATGTGCTACAGCCAACAGTAGCTGAATTCATTGATATCACTTTTTAGCAACTTTGATTACGATATACAATGAGCAAAATAATGCGTCTTGTGGTTAAAAAATGGTATAATAGGCAATATGTTGCACTTTAATTTAGCTACGGCCGATGAGATTGCTTGCGAGATTGGCGGGAGACTTCGGGCTCATAGGTTGTCGCAGAACCTACAGCAAAGTGAGGTAGCCGGTCGTGCTGGCGTATCTCTCAGGACGATAGTCGAATTGGAGCATTCCGGGCGAGTTTCCTTTGATGTGCTATTGCGTGTTGCGATGGCGCTCGGGGTTATTGAATCTATGTCAGGCGTGTTTGAGTTAAAGCCAAAATCAATCAAAGACATGGAGAAAGCCAGCCAGAAGCGCCAGCGAGCATCACGGAGACAATCCGAATGAAGAAACTGAATGTGATTTATTTAGGCTGGGGAGAGCAATTTCAATTAGGAGTGCTGGCTGACGACGGCAAAGACTTGCTTTTTGAATACACGGCTGCGGCCGTAGAGCGCGGACTGGAGCTGTCCCCATACAAATTGCCGCTTAGCCCGAACTCTTATGGTGATTTTCCGGAACATCAGCTTCGCCTGCCGGGACTAGTAAGTGACGCCTTGCCGGATGGCTGGGGCATGTTGTTGATGGATCGGCTATTTCGCAAGGAAGGCAGGAAGCAGGCTGATATCTCGCCATTAGATCGCCTTGCATTTATTGGAGATAGAGCGATGGGAGCGCTGGGCTTTGAGCCGTCCGAAGTTGAGACATTAACAAAAACGGATGCGCAATTGTTGGATGTTGCACGGGATGTTCGCCAAGTGATGGAAGGTGAAAGCGAATTACTGATGCGTCAACTTGCTCTAATGGGTGGTTCGCCACACGGTGCTCGGCCAAAGGTGCTGCTAAATTTCGACCGCATTAATAATCATATGTCCAATTCGGTAGAAAGTGCCGGGATACCTATTATGGTGAAATTCCCCGCACAGCACGAGCACAAAGAAGTCTGTGCGGTGGAAGCAATGTATAGTCGGATTGCGGACACTTGTGGAATTCGAATTCCTGTTACCGAGTATTTTGATCTTAATAAGGAACTTTCGGCATTTGGCATCGAACGTTTCGACCGCTTAAACGGCATGCGTATACCAATGCACACAGCAGCCGGAGCTGCACATGTGAATTTTCGTATCCCACAACTGGACTATGTTTCTCTCTTGCGCCTAACTCGGTTGATGACACATGATACACGCGAGGTCTTGGAGGCTTTTGAGCGGTGTGTGTTCAATGTGGTGTTTAACAATCGCGACGACCACTCGAAAAACTTCTCTTTCTTGATGGATAAGGACGGTCGATGGAGGGTTTCACCAGTCTACGATCTGACATTCAGTGAGGGACCACGTGGCGAGCATCAGATGGATATTTGCGGCGAATCCAGAAATCCATCCCGCCGACATTTACTAGAACTTGCAAGCAAGACTGGTATTACTAAGGAAGCGGCAATGGAAGTCATTGAACGAATTATTACCGTTGCGGATGGCTTCACGGACTTTGTTGGGGATCTTCCAATTAGAACACAAACTGTGAAGAAAATTAGTGCAATGGTTGAAGCAAATCAAGAGCGGCTGATCTAAAAACGAGAAACATTAGAGACTCCGCTAGCCATGCACATG
>JAKFVJ010000519.1 GCA_021732245.1 Candidatus Obscuribacterales bacterium
TCGGCGCACGCAATGACGTACTGTTAAATGGCGTGTATTGCGAATATTGCGCATAAGCAGGCATGGCCGAACCAATTACAGCTATCGCTAATAATGCAATTTTCTTCATAACCTCACTCCTAATTGAACCTCTCACAAGTTAGTAGAAGTCGGACGCGGCAGAATGTTCCCCGACCTATTAACTTCTCCTAAATTTGCGCGCTAGATGAAATTCTCACGAACAATCTATATATGATCAACGGATACGAAATCCGGCAGGAGACAACCCGTGAATATTGGGGTTCTTGATTACTTAATCATTGGCATCTACTTTGTCTTTGTATTAGGGATAGGCTATGCACTCAAAAAGCAGATGGTCCACAGTGAGGACTTCTTTTTATCAGGCCGCTCCATTCCAAGCTGGATAACTGGGCTCGCTTTTATTTCCGCCAACTTAGGCGCCATTGAAGTAATGGGCATGGCGGCCAACGGTGCCGAGTACGGAATTATGACCACCCACTTTTATTGGGTAGGTGCCATTCCAGCTATGGTTTTCCTGGCTGTATTTATGATGCCTTTTTACTACGGCTCGCGTATTCGCAGCGTACCCGAATATCTAAAACTTCGTTTCAATGAACCCACGCGCGCATTCAATGCACTTTCGTTTGCCGTCATGACAGTGTTCATGTCCGGCATCAACATGTACGCTATGGCATTAGTATTCAAACTACTTTTGAATTGGTCGATGACTGCATCAATTCTCGTCTCCGCCGCAGTTGTTCTTGCCTATACAATTCTCGGTGGTCTAACATCATCTATCTACAACGAGGTCTTGCAGTTCTTCCTCGTTCTTTTCGGACTTCTTCCTCTGCCGTTAATTGCTTTGGCAAATATTGGCGGATGGGACGCCATGATGCAAAAACTACCACCCGGCTTTGGTCACATGTGGGCACAAACAGCCACTGCCAACAATCCAATGGGAGTTGACTGGATAGGCATTGTTTCGGGACTTGGCTTTGTATTGTCGTTCGGCTACTGGTGTACAGACTTCCTTGTAATTCAGCGCGCTTTTGCTGCGAAGAATCTAAACGCTGCCCAGCGCACGCCCTTAATTGCCGCATTTCCAAAAATCTTTTTCCCGGCAATCACTATATTGCCAGGCATGTTGGCTTTGCTTGTGATACCACAATTAGGCAGCAACACAACAAACTATTCGTATAACATGACGATGCCGCTTCTATTAGCCAAGTACTATCCGTCCGGCATGTTGGGTATCGGACTTACCGCCATGCTCGCTAGCTTCATGTCAGGAATGGCCGGCAACATCACCGCCTTCAACACTGTCTGGACTTACGATATTTACCAAAGCTACATTGCACCGAACAAAAGCGATGATCATTACTTGTGGATCGGACGTGCTGCTACTGCAATAGGCATAGTGGTTAGTGTTCTTACAGCTTACTTAGTCATGGGCTTTCCCAGCATCATGGACTACATGCAGATGATCTTCTCATTCTTCAACGCGCCACTGTTCGCCACATTCCTTTTAGGCATGTTCTGGAAACGAGCAACTCCTTGGGCAGCATTTTGGGGACTAGTTGCCGGCACAACTGGAGCAATCATTCACTGGTACATTACATACATCGGATTACACACGTATCCATCCGTAATGGCCGGTAATTTCTGGCGCTCGACTTACGCCTGGCTGATTTGCTTCATCATCACGATTGTCTTGTCTTTCTTCACCAAACCAAAACCTCTAGATCAATTGAAAGGTCTAGTTTGGGGCGTAACTGATGCAGTTATTGCTGAACCACTGCCGTGGTACAAACAACCGAAAATACTTGCCGCAATAGTGCTGACTGCCACCATTGCCCTCAACATTTACTTCTTCTAAAAGGAGCCAACAATGCTTGATCTACGATTAATAATTGGCGCCATCTTCATAATCTTTGGCACGTTGCTAGTCATCTTCGGATACGCGAGCCCAACGACTACTGAAATCGGCGCGAACGCCATCAACCTAAACATCACCTGGGGCTCAGTCATGGGTCTATTCGGAATTGTGATGTGCATGCTTGCGAAAATCAAGCCTGATTCTTCGAATTAAGAAGCTGCTGCGAAGCCAATTCCTAAGTCAAAACCTCCAAGCCATGTTTTTGGACAACATTTAAGAGCTTCAATCCCATGCCACTGGGTTGTTTCTCACCGGTTTCCCATTTCTGTATTGTGCTTTCGCTTGTGTTCAAATAGTGGGCAAAAACCGGTTGGCTTACATGAGCACTCTCACGAATCCTCTTAATATCCCTCGGCTTAAGCGATTTTGGTGTATCAATGCATAGCTCATCAAAGTCACGCATCGTTGCTTTATCGATGGTCCCTGACCTTTCCATGCCAGAAACAGCGCTATGAACAGCTTCAAAGGCTTTACTTTTAAATTTCTTTGGCATGGCAAATCTCCACTAATTCTTTGTCCATCAATTCCCTTTTTAGATCAGCTTCTGTTTTCTTTGCATAAAGCCCGGCAAGTTTTCGGAATGCTTCAAGCTCATCATCTTCTATATTGTCACGATCTTTTTTGGCAAACAGGTAGGCATAGACCCAGTGCTTTCTACCTTTAGCCAATACGATGCTACGGTACAAATTCTTTTGAATTCGTTTTTTAAACACACCACCACCAAGGTCGTCAGCTTGTCCCTTCACAACTTCTTGTATTGCTTTGCAAAGCTCAGCATCTTTGATATGGGCTTTTCTAGCTGCTGCAGCAAACCATTTAGTTTTGAAAATTCGAGTACTAACTGTTGTCGATTCTAGCGTCATACAAGTATACCACCCAGTGGTAGGGTTGTCAACCCCACCTCAGTCTCTACATTCTATTGACGGAAAAGGTGTGCAAAAAGTTCAAATCGAAGTGGTTAATTCTACTGTCATGAATCTTGCAGTCCGGGATTCTGAGTTAATGGCTACCGATCTTGTTGAGTATCTTGTTCTAAAAGGACCGCCATTTAGAACCGCTCACGAGACAATTGCGCAACTTGTGCAGTATGCACGGGACAATGGCAAAGATCTAAAGGATCTTGAACTATCAGAATACGTCTTTCATTCACCAAGCTTTGCAGATGACGTATACAGCAATCTTGATCCCTGCCAATCCGTCAAAAGAAAAACGTCTGCCGACAGAATAGGAATTTCAAGTGTATAAAAACCCTACGTACCAGTTTTCTCTGAGAGCAACTTATCAATCTTATGTTCGATTACATCTAATTGACTCCTCTTTCGCGTGCTCCTTGTTTCCTGAGCAACACGCTCGCTTACCCATTGTCGAATCATTGGTCCAAGAGGTAGTTTACGCTCTTTAGCCAGATCAAGAACCGCCGACATCAACTCAGGCTCGACGCGAAATTCTATCTTGCCACGCTCCAAAATTCGCTGTCGCGCTTCTTGCTGTATTTTTTTCATCTTTGCTAAGTCTTCTGCCTTCATAACCCTACCTGCTTTCTAGAATAAGCTGTAGCTTCCTGACCGTGGAAAGCCCAATCGTCTTGTCCTTCCGAACATAATTCAATGCCGACTTCCCACAACCGGACTCCTTGCTTATCCCAGCCGACGTACATAACTTGTCTATGTCCGCGCTCACTGTCATGCAATTGGTACCATAAATCGTAATCAATGACATGCTCTGCAATTTCCTCTGTACAACCGTGGTCATAAAAACTGTTTCTATATCTCATCTTACCACTCCGTCCGACAACTGTCTGACAACCAAGGATGAGCCAACGGAAATTTAATCCGCTGCAAATCTGCGTCTATATGTAAGACGGAAAAGGGGTGCAAAAAGTTCAAGCCAAGTGATTAATTCAGCGACAAGGGCGCATGCAATGCGCCCCTACGAAGACAGTGAGCTGCGCTTTCTCATCAATAGAAAGTAAAGGAAGCCGGCGCTAAAGAGTCCGACGAACCAACTGTAGTCATAAAATATGCGCATCGCAGGCACGACTGCACCGACCCAGGCAAGTGCGCAACCAACAATTGTTGCTATAACGGCTCGCCAGTTCCAGCCGTTGGTGTACCAGTAAGAGCCATGTGTCAAATATAAGCCGGGTAAATCTAAATGCCTTTTGCGAATTATCCAGTAGTCGACGATCATCACGCCGGCAATTGCACCAAGTCCGCCTGAATAGCCCAGCAACCAGGAGAAAATATAAGCATTGGGGTCAGCAATTAATTGCCAGGGTTGCATCAGCAAAGCCAAAATGCCAGTAATAACCGCGCCCTTCTTAAAGGAGATCGAGCGCGGAAAGATATTTGATAAATCGTTAGCGGGTGATACCAAATTGGCAGCTACATTTACGGACAGCGTCGCAAGCATTATCGTAAACATGGCAATTGCCACAACCAATGGCTCTGAAAACTGTCCGACAAGAGTGACGGGATCCCAAAGCTCAGTCAATTTCATATGTGGGTAGAGAATCATGCCAACACTTGTTGACACAATGCCCATAGCAGTAAATGCCGTCATGGATAGTGGCAATGCTGCAGCTTGTCCAATTAGCTGATCTTTTTGACTTTCGCTAAAGCGTGTGAAGTCAGGCATGTTCAAGGACAGCGTTGACCAAGAGCCGATCATTGCAGTAAGAGACGGAATAAAAACCGGCAGGAAACTGGCAACAGTTAAGTATTTGCCCCTCTCAGAAATCAAGGAACCCAATCCACCTGCTTGCCAAACTAGGCAGCCAACCATCAGTGCCGCCAATGAAAAAACAAGAGGTGCTGCCAGGCTCTCAAATTTCTTTAGAAACTCCATGCCACCAAATATGACTAATATGTTGAGTGCCCAAAACACAATAAACGATAGCCATTCAGTCGGTGAATGTCCAGCAATCGGTGCGCCCATTAGAGTGGTCCATGATGGAATGAGAGCCTTAATCAACGTGAATAATGCTTGCCCGCCAATCCAGGCATTAATGCCAAACCAACCGCAAGCAACGATAGCGCGCATCAAAGCTGGTAGGTTGGAACCTCTTACACCGTAGGATGCACGCACGAATACTGGAAAAGGAATGCCATACTTTGCGCCTGGATGAGAGTTGAGAACAATTGGAATTAAAACAATCATGTTGCCGATTAAGACCGTCAACAATGCTTGCCACCAATTCATTCCGTTAGCAATCAATCCTGCTGCCATCATGTAAGTTGGGATATTGCAGGCCATGCCTGCCCAGAGGGCAGCAAAATTTGCTGATGTCCACTTACGCCTCTCAAATGGAATTGGCGCTAAATCCTTATTGAAGACGGGACTTTGAGCAATAAGTGACTGATCGGCAATATCAAAGCGACCATCGTCGCAGACTACATTTTTACTTATTTGCATTTCGGACTAAGTCCAAGAAGTAATTGCGGCAGTCGACTGTACGTGGATGAATGACTGCTTTATCAGAGATGAGCATCTGCAGTCCAAGATCCAACGCTACAAGCATTGCCTTATTCAAATTCACTTTTCCGTCCAAGTCTAAGGCATCAAGAATTGGCTTGCGGTAACTGTCTGGGCGGCTCTCTTCAAGGCAGTCTGCGAGGAATGTCACTTTAGAAAGATCGGTCATTGGGATATTACCGAGCGTATGTTCTGTTATTGCATCCAAGACTTCCTGATTAGTAAGCCCTAACTCTTCGCGACAAACGTAAGCGGCCACTGGTCCATGTATAAGACGTCCTTGTTGTCTATCAACAGGATGTAATTCCATCCCAAATTTGTCGGCCATTGCGACAAGTTCTTTGTCATTGACGTGCTTGCAAGCATCATGCAGCCAGCCGGACAACTCAGCTAAAAATAGATCAACACCACAGGCATTAGCTATGCGTTTGGCAAATTTAGCAACACCCTCGATATGGGCAAAACGTTTTTCAGATACGCGTGGTTCAACAAACTGGCGAGCAGCCTTAAGCGTAAGTGACTCTGGAATTCCTTCGTATTTCGGCATTTATCGTCTCAGACTGCAGTTGTTTCTGCTTTGCTGTCAGTTAGTTTGTAATATCCATGAGCGTGCAAAATATCATAGACAGCAGGCGGCACCATGTAGCGCACGGTCTTGCCATTGTGTACGCGCGCACGAATTTGCGAACTCGAGACTTGCACTAAGGGACAACGAATAAGTTCAATCTCTGCAGGCGCAACGATTTTTCTGCCGGGTCCACCATTTGCCAATTCTTCAACTAAATGGGAGTAAGACTCAACACGCGGAGCAACAAGAATTCGGCAGGTTTCAAAAATTTCGTTAGCTTTATGCCAGAGTTTAAGTTGGGCAATGTTGTCGCCACCGACAATGAGATTTAGTCTGATATCCGGTCCATACATCTTGCGCACAGCATCCAGCGTATCAATCATGTATGACGGACCTGGTCTATCAAGTTCTATGCGAGAAGCTTCGAATTTGTCATTGCCGGCAACTGCCGCTTTGACCATTTCATAGCGCTCTTCGGCATCCAAATCAACATCTTTGCGATGCGGTGGGCGAGCGCAGGTAATAAACAAGACTTTGTCTAATTGAAAATGTTCGCGGGCGAATTCGGCAATGAGCAAATGCCCCCAATGAATGGGGTTGAATGTGCCGCCAAATACGCCTATCTCTTTCATTTGGATTGCCACTTTTGACGAGTGTACATACGCGGTAGCCTAATTCTTAACCGGGACGCCAGTTCATAGGTAATGGTATCCAGCTTGTTAGCCCAGTCAGCCAAGTAGAGACGCCTTTCGGACCCATCCTCGGAACCAATGAGAGTTATAACATCACCAACGCAAACTTGATCAACATCCGTCACATCAAAAAGCATTTGATCCATACTTATCAGTCCAACCTGCTTTACTTCGCGACCAAAGAGTAGTCCATTTATTTGATTGGAAAGCTTTCTTTCAATACCGTCGGCATAACCAATAGGAAGTGAAGCCAACTTAGTTTTACGCTTGGCCGTCCAGGTAAATCCATAGCCGATTGATTCGCCGGCTTCAATTTCCTTCAACTGGTTGATGCGACCGCGCACCGACATTGCCGGATGAACAACATCCGATACCTTTTTGGCTTCCAATCCATAAATGTATAGTCCGACACGCACGAGATCGTAGTGGGTTTCTGAGTGCAGTCTGGCAGCTTCGCCAGAGGCAAGATGAACAATCTC
>JAKFVJ010000071.1 GCA_021732245.1 Candidatus Obscuribacterales bacterium
GCGGAATACACTCCTCAGCAGGTGAAGTTGAATATGACCGGTTTTGGTAGTGCTGAAAAACGAGAAATTCAAGAAATGGTTGCCAGGCTGCTTAACCATGAAGAAGTTATCAAGCCCGATGACGCGGCCGATGCCTTAGCCATTGCTATTTGTCATGCGCGCATGGGCTTAGTTGGTATGAGCCAACCGGTTTCTTGATGACCGAACCGAAAAGTTTCCGGATGAATTATTTCTGCCAGTATTTCCAGTGATTCCACCAATCTCGGACCTGGGCGATTGAAATATTGATTGCCATCGAGCACAAAAACTTTGTTTGCCTTCACTGCTTTTAGTTCACGCCAGCGAGGCTGGTTTTGCAGTAAATGCATTTCTTCCAGTGTGCGCTCAATAGAAAAACCACAAGGATTGACGAGAATGTAATCCGGATCTTTTGCCACCAGTTCACTGAAATCAATTGATGGGGAGTGTTTGCCAGCTTCGCCGAAGGCGGATATACCACCCGCCATCTCAACTAGTTCCGGCATCCAATTACCCGACACCATCAATGGCTCAATCCATTCGATAGTTGCCACTGTGGGCTTTGGCAATTTGATTGCTGCATTCTTAATGGCGCTCATTCGTTGCTGAACGACATTAGCAAGGTGCGTAGATTTGTCTTTGGCATCCAGGGTGTGTCCCACCTTGTGCAAATCATCGAAGAAATCAGCCAGGCAATTTGGTTTAAGCGAAATGACTCGGCAGTTTATTCCGGTCAATTCGCACATCGCTGATTCGACGTCCTTAATGCTCACGGCGCAAACATCACATTGGTCCTGCGTGATAATGTGAGTTGGTTTTAGTTCCGCTAATCTCTTGCTGTCGACTTGATAGACGCTCAAAGCGTCCTTAACTATGTTGCGTACCTGCTTGTCTATTTCCAAGCTGGAGACATGAATATTAATGCGCGGTTGGGTTACCACAGGCAGCCCTTTAATTTCCGCTGGATAGTCACATTCATGGGAAATGCCGACTAGATATTTGCCTAGTCCCATGGCGCAAACAATTTCCGTAGCGCTGGCTATAGTGGAAACAATTCGGTGGGTGGATGAATCTTTCATAGTAGACTAGCCTAGCACTATTAGGGGTTGGATGATGAAGGTGGTTCTTCAGGAAAGGTTAAAATCGTTCCTTCTTGATCGGGCGGAAGGCTGTATTCACGCGCCTTTTGGGCAGTTGGCCTATAGGTTTGTCACGCCTTCTTATGGCATTGAGCCGGGTGCTGATGACCACACCGATGAGTGCAACCGCACCTCAATTGGACATTACATGCAAATGTACGATTGGGATGCTTGCTTCTTTTCCCAGGCTTCAAAGTACCTTAACGACAAAGATTTGGCATCAGATATTGTTAGGAACTTTTTGACGGTTAAGACATTTGATGGCCATGTACCAAGAACTGTAACGCCGGGAAAGTTCTGGGACTTGGGCGATCACTGCAAGCCATTTCTTTGCCAGGCGTTGGCGCACTCTTGCAGAAATTTTCCATCGATGGAAGTCAGCGCCGATACTCTTGATTCACTCAAGCATTTTCTGGATTATTTTGAGTGTCGTCGACGCGACAAATCCGGACTTTTTCACTGGCGCAATGTTTTGGAAAGCGGCGTCGATAACAATTTGGCTCTTATATTTCCGAGTCCTGCCTCAAAAGAAGAAAATGTCTCGCATGTTGATTTTCCCGATGGGCGTTTGTCGGCAGTTGATATAAATGTCTACATGACTTTGGAATACAAGGCCTTTGCAGAGCTGTGCCGCCATGCAGGCGATGCATCCTTGTCTGATGAGTACGAGAAGAAAGCCGCGCAGCAGACTGAGCTTATCGAGAAATTCTTATGGGACGAAGACAGTGGTATCTATTTCAATCGTGATCCAAAGCTTGGTCGACCAGTAGAAATTCTTAGTTGGACATCTCTATGTCCGGTGATGGCCGGACTGGCACCTGTTGAACGAGCCATGTCCGTAATAGAAAAGTACATGCTCAATAGCGATCACTTCTTGAGACCGACAGGGATTGCCTCGCTGGCGCATTCGGATAGGTTATACAATCAAGCTTATCGAGGTCTCTACGGGCGAGCCATGGTATCCAATTGGCAGGGACCAATGTGGGTATTGCCGAATGTGCTGGCCGTCAGAGGGTTACTGCATTATGGTTTGAAGGACGAAGCAAAAGATGTTTCTAACCGCGTCTTAGATACGATGACTAGAGCCCTCGACCAGATTGGTACGCTTACGGAAAACTACGATGCCGAAACCGGTAAGCCTCTTTGGGCACCGCAATTTATAAGTTGGAATATTTTGGCGCTGGAATTGATGGAACTGATTTAGCTAAATTAGTTACTCAATGGAAGCCTGAATGTTGTAATTGCCGCGTTGTTTCAAACGGACTGAAACTGCAATGGAATTATCCTTGCCGCCTGGTGTTTTTATGCGCAAGTCGTTGCCTTTCACTATCGTAATGATATTGGGCGTGTTATTGCGTAAGTGAACAGCAACCGGCTTCGCTGTTCCTAAGGCTCTAACAATCAACTTTGTCGGCACTTGCCCTGGTCTTGCATCCGGCGCAACCTGCAGTGAAATCAAGCTAAAGAGAGCCGCATTGCTTTTCAATCCGGCATTCGTGACTGAAATGGAATGTTGTCCGGCGGGAACATCTTCCGGAACGAGAATTTTCAATTCTAAAGGTGATGTGGATAGGATTTGTGCATCCCATTTGCCGTCAATCGTTACTATCAAATTGCCGGCTTGACCATTGAAGTTATGACCTTGAATAGTCACAGTGTCAAACTTTGAGGCATTGTTGGTTACGCGATCAACATGAGGCGGTTGAGCTTCACTTGGCGTTGAAAGTGGTTGAAGAATATGCACGACCTTTGTGGTCGCTAATTGTCTTCCGGCAATGGCCACTTTTAGCGTTGGACCTGGAGTGGAATCTTCCGGTACTAAGTATTGAATCTGGCCAGCGGCTCCTGTTGTTAAAACAGTTCCGTTGAATTCGACGTCTACGCCCGATTCAGGAACAAGTCTGGCATTTACGACGGAAATAGTAATTAGTTGTCCGGCTTGCGCCTTATCAGGCGTTACTAAAATTGCATCAAGCGACGGTCCGACTTCTACTTGCGGAACAATTCGCTTTGGTTGCATCTCTGCTATTGCCACTGTTTCTTTGGCAATTGTTTCTGTTGTTGCTTCCTGGATTGTAGGTGTTGACGCAGTGTCTTGGCTTGTCGTCACTACTACTTCTTCTTTTTTGGTCTCAATTGATTGAGGTTGAATTGTTGAAGTGGTTGTTGTCTGCGCAATTTGCGTTATTTCCTTGCCGGCGACCTCTGCTTTGGTTTGTGGTTTGGTTTCGACTTTTAGTGGCTTGGTCGCAGGAGCGGCTGCTTCTTTGTCCTTGGCTTTTTTTAGAGAAGGCGCTTTCAGTAAAAGATAATTGCGTCTGGGCGCTTTTCCCTCGGTGTCGACTTGTGCTGGTTTTGTTGCAATTGGTGTGGTTGTTTCAGCAGCTGAACTTTTGTTGACTGGTGCTTCGGACTTTGGCTCAATAATCTCTTTCTTCTCATCAGGAGCGGTTTCTGCTGCAGGCGTTGCTGTTTCTGCAGTTTGACTAGGAGCTTGAGGGGTTGTTGGTGTAGTGTTCGCGGTTTGCTCCGGTTGTGCACTTATCTGGCTTGTCGGTATACCGGCAGTATCGGCAACGAATTGCGAGAGTTTGCCAATCCAATAATTCACCCCTGTTTGGCTTTGAATATCAAATCCGCTTTCAATACCGGATCTGCCTGATACAACAAAAATGAATTCGCCAAGTTTTTGACCGTCAACAATTTCGTTGGAGTTGCCGGCTATGGTCAGGTTCAGTAATCCGTTTGCTTTTTTCGCCCAAATGCAGGATGCCACCGCACTGGTTGTCGCACCTTGTGGATCGTTGCCCTGGCGAACAACAATTTCGCCTGAGTCCCAGGTTTCAGCAGACATTGAATTTTCTGCTTTCGCCTTGTCTTCTGCACTAATTATTCGGTTGAAAGTCAATTGAGGATTTGACAATGCTGATTGCAGTACGTTGATAGCTAGACCGGCCACAGCTTTTTGTTTGGCGTCACTCAGGTTGTTGTAATCACTTGATTCAGGCAATGCTTTGGAAATATCTTTTAGAACGCTTATCAAAGCCGGACTAAATTCTTGGTTTGCCTTAGCGGCTTGGGCGATGAGATTCGCTTTTTTTGAAGAGGATATTTTATTGCCTTTGGCATTGTCCTTGTCGTGCCCTTTTGCGGCAAGGCACGGGCTTGCCAAAACGGATATGGCCATAAGAGTTGCCATAAGACGTTGTACTGAACCTAAGTATTTCAAAACCCCTCCCCTTTTTTGTGTCTAGCGTTTGCAGCCGACTCCAAAAATGTCCTCGTAGACTCCCCGTGTTTCCGCTGGATTGAGACCCCAACCCAAATATTTACCGTCTAGCCAAACTTCAAAGTGCAGGTGTGGATGAATGAGTTTGCCGCTTGGGTTTTCACCCGTCCCTGATACTCCTACGTAGCCAAGTAATGTCCCTGCCTCCACGAAATCATTTGATTTCAGACCGTCTTTAATTTTACTCAAATGTGCGTATCGTGTCAGAAGTCCATTGCCATGATCTACCCAAACTTGGCAGCCTCGGAAAAGATCTTCATTAACTTCGGAACTCTGGTGTGTTTTGTGGCATTCTTGCTCGACTTTTAAGTACTTGGACGGCGACATATCACGGAAGTGGGCATCGGCTCGAGTTACCTTGCCGCCGTCGGCTGACATGACTTTGGTGCCATAGACAACATGTGTGGTGCAGCCTGTCTCGCTAAAGAAGTCGACTCCCTTGTGAACCCCGAATCGATAAAGTCGGCGAGCGCCGGGAAATACTCCGGCATGCCTGGGGAGGCGTACCCCAGATATAGGCAATTGCAGTCCATCCAGACGAGGATCTATACGTTTGGGATTGAAGAGACTGCTGGGTTTTGCGCCTGCTTTTAAGCTGCGGTAAATAAGTTTGTCTCCATCAATTATCCAAAAGCCGTACGACTGAGCTAGAACGCCGCGTAAATCCGATTTGCCGGGGAAAGTAAATTGCTTGGTATTGCCCGTTTCCTTATCTACGGCGAGCACTCGATTATTTTCTCGTTCGACAATGTAGATAGGCGACTCGTTGGACATAGTCATGCGCGATGGGCGCATTTTCTTTAAGCCTTTCCAAATAAGTTTTTGTTCCGGATTATCTTTGCTGCCCGAGTATCTGACAATATTGCCGTTGTATTTCAACACGTAGGGATAATCAACAATCGACATGGCAATGCCATCGCCGACAAAAACGTCTCCAGGTTGAACTCGCCAGGGCAACACTTCATGGAAGCTCGTCTGCATCGGCGCGTTGCCTGGTTTGCTCAGCCAAATTTGATTGCGCTCCGGATCAAGCAAACAAATGCTTGTGCCGTTGCAAGCTAAGTCGACATAGTCCGGATCCGGTTTGCTGCCTATAGATTTAAAGGCGCGGAAAACATGCCACTTTTTATCAGGAAGTGTAAATTCAAATAAGTCACCGGATTTATCTAGAATGACAATACTCTTGCGCGGTGGGTAATAGACGAAATTATTGAATTCGGCAATAGGAAGCCATTCAATGCGATTGCCTGCCGGCGTAAATCTGTTAACTACAATTTTGTCTGATCGATGGAGACTGCTTATGCCTACTTGATAGATTGAGTCAGGATCAAGAAAATACAGCGAGTCATCCACTTTGATCATTGCTTCTGGACGAACGGTTTTGTTTTCACCATCAACAATGGGTCCTATCCAAGCCTTGTCCATTTGTGCTTCATTCAAGCGTGGAGTCGGATCGCTTGTGTTAGTAGCGGAATTTGAAGCTAGTTGGCAAAAAGAGAGAGCAGCGCTTAGTGCAATAAGAGGTTTCAACAGCCAAACTAAACGCGACTTCGATTTCATTGGTTGCTTATCTGCTGGACTTGCCCTGAGGACGGGATGCCGATGGTGTGCTGGACTTGTCCACTATTTTTGAATCGGTAATGAACCACTGTCCGTCTTTTTTCTCGAGCGTGTAATTGACCTTGTAGTTGTCGTCTTGTTCCTTAATTACTTGTCCTGTCGCATCATCCATCAATTTGCTTATTTCTTTGATTTCAACAAACACAGCATATTTTTGTCCGGGAACTAATTCGCTGAAATGGTCGATTGTTGCTCCCTTGGGATTCATATCGTAATACTTGTGATTGACTGACAGCCACTTAATAGCGTCTGTCTGGCGAATCAAAGCATTGCCGTTAAGTACTTGAGACAAATCCTCAGTTTTACGCTGGCGCACGGCAATTTTTTTGATGTCTTGCCATGATTGAATTGTTTTAGAAAATGTTTCAGTCAGCTCATTGTTTGATGGGGACGCTGGTTTCTCCTGGTTTTGTCTAATGATAAAGTCGGTTGATTTGTTTCCCTTATTCAAGAAGCTGAAACGACCCGGCTGTTCTTTAACTTCTTTGGAGTGCTCTTTCAACACATCCGGGCTGGCGTCTTTGGAGACGACGCTTATTACATATGAAAATTTGCCGTCACCTGTATCTTGTTTGTTAACGGTGGTGATATAGCGTCCGGCGTTGATTGTAATTGGACTAGTATTGGATTGGTTAAGCAAACCGTCTTTGGCTTCTTCCAATTGTTGGTTGAAATCCAAGATTGTTTTTGGTTTTACATTGAGACCTTCAAGTAAAAATTCTGATGCGACTTGCAAATCCAAAAAGTCGTCATAGGTAGCACCTTTATTGACCAGATTGAAAGTTGCTTCAGCGATGCGCCCGCCGGCTAAGTGCAGGTTTAAATTATTGCCCGCTTCGTCTACGAAAACATCATCAGCTCCTGCTTGTCTGTGAAACGGACCAACGCCCGGCCAGCCACCTTGCTTGATGAAATGACTACCTGTGAACTCATCAAGTTTTGATAGCGGTGCTGTAGCTGATGGTGCCGGCTTTGCTGGTTCGGTGAGATCGCCTTGAATAGTTGGTTGCGCATTTTGCTGTGGTGCCGCACTCGGGACAGGTGCAGTCTCGGCCG
>JAKFVJ010000072.1 GCA_021732245.1 Candidatus Obscuribacterales bacterium
AAGGCGTGAAGTGGAAAATATTTCTCTTTGATTTGGTTATGTGCCTGTTAAATGGTTTTGGTTCAATCTGTTTTGGGGTCGGTGTGTTTGTTACTGCGCCTATAACGGTAGTTGCGGCCTCATTTATTTACCGCAGATTGCAAGCATCCTCGCAAGCAACTGACGCTAAAACGCCTTCGCCAGTGCAGTAAAGAAGGCATTTTAGTTAGATTTTGACTGTGATGGGGGATCTTACGATTGCCACGTCACAGGTTGAACACTAAGCTCTACCTGGCTTTTGGCTTGGTGGATACCTATGCCCCCAATGGACGACTGGCTTGCATTTGATTCAACTAGTGACAAGACGTTGCCACAGGTTAATCCTAATCGTTGGTTTGAAGTTGTAGCAGCCAACACTGACTCAAGTGATAAGACGGCTGAGATTCCCAGACGACTAGAAACTTGGAAGCCAGACAAAATCTTTTTAGGCATTGACGTTACAAGCAGCATGTCCGAGCAACCCCTTGCCGGAATGTCACAGTTCAGCGTCAATTGTGCAGGAGACAGAGAATCACTGACAGAGGGCATGACTGTTGATTCACGTTCGAAATTAGAACAGTTGAAAGATGTACTTGTTAGCTTTGTAAGCAGCTTGGATGATGCTGCAGCTTGCGAAGGGAGAATCTTTGGCTTATCCGTTAATCCGTCCTCCCATGAGGCGTTTTTTGATTCAAGCAAAAAGAATGCTGAACAAACAGGAATTATCTTCGGAGATGGCAAAGAAGTACTAAGCCGGAAACAAATAGCGGAGCGAATAAGAGCTCTAAAACCGGATGGACCAGCTACAGCTGTCGCCAATGCAATCAATGAATGCAGAAAGGATGCCGAGACAACCGGCAGTAAAAGACCCTTGCTTGCTCTCTGGACAGACGGACAGGAGAATTGCGGCGGAATTGTCTGTGCTGAAATAGAAAAGTTCGCAGAGGAATTTCCGGAAGGGCGCATAGTTGTTTTTGGTTTGGATCCAACGGTAAAAGAACAATTCGATTGTGTAGGATTGAAATCCCTAGGCGACAGGTTTAAATATGTTGATGCGCATGATCCGAATAAGTCCCTGGAAGTCCTAGGCAAAATGACCAATCAAGAAGCGCGCGGCGAATTAATCAACAAAGATGTTAATGGCAAGCTTGTTGAAGAGGAGTTGCGAGGCAATGCATTGCCATTTAAGCCGAGCATGCCGGACGGCTTCTATGGGGAAGTGTTTGGTGAGCTATTACGTAAACGGAATAAGTAATGTCCTTATTCGAATACACAGGTTCCAAGATCGAAACAGAAGACGGACAGTCCTCAGATGTCCTGCGTCTCCCTTCTGATTTTAGCCTGTTTGCTTTAGCCAGAGAGATGCCCAGGACAAAAGAGCCCACGCATAAAACCTTTCATCATAAGCCGATTATTGCGCCGCCCATTTTGAAGCCGCTCAAGCCACAGATGGATGATCGGAAATTCGAAGTGACACCGCCTCGTATCAAACAAGAGATAAAGGACATACCTTTAACCGCCGAATCTCTGGTCGGCTTTGAGACTCACAGCAAAAGTATTTTGGGGTGGTGCAAGGACGCTCAAAAATTGCTTCTTCAGGACTCTGTCAATGACGCGCAATTGAATAAGCTAAGTGCTGAATGTACAAAGGGCAAGATCAAAGCAGAGGCTGATCAGTTGAGAGCAAACATTTTAGGAACAGTTGTTCCAAGAAATATGCCGAAGTTAATTGGTCCATGGCAAGAACTGAAAGCAAGTACCAGAGATGCAATAGATACGCTCCCTCGTGTTGGTAAAGCAATTGACGATCGGAACAAACCTGAAGCAATTCGTTTGCTGAATCAAGTAAGCGATGAGCTGAATCAGGGATTAAGCGACGGGTTTGATCGCGCCTCAGCCGTAGCAGATAGATTGTTCAATAAGCAGAAGGATGTAACTGCCGTCGACGACCTGTCTGCAGATGACAGACGACAGGCTGCCCAGGTGAAAATACTCAGTGCCTATCAAACTCTGTCTCATTTCGTAACCGGAATGCGTTACAACGTTGAAACTCTTTTGCAACGCCCGTATGGCGACATGGACGAAAAAGACTGGGCTCGCCTGGCGAATAATTATCGCTCGTTTCAGAAAGAGCTTAACGGATTGAAAGGCGAATTCAATGGTCAAACAATGAGGGCTTTGGAAGCAAGACCTGAAATTACAGAATCTCAGAGGCATCTGCTGAAATCTTTCAGACTATCAATAGAGAAAATTTTGCCCGCTCTTGAGTCTCTGGATAGGACATCGCCTATTCAAGGCACATCTTTTGCTCCTGTTTATTCTGGTCTGGTTGAACAGATGTCCGAAATCCAGAAGCTTTCGTACAGAATTTCTTCCAAGGCTTCTCATATGGCAAGCGAGTTGGCATTAAAAAAGGAGATCAAAACAGCCCCCGCGTGGAAAAAAGACTTACTGGAACAAAAGCTTGTGCTCTGGCAGCATCTGCCTCTGGCTGACGGCGTCATTGATATGCGCAACGCCGCCTTTTCAATTGCCGAACAAGCCGAGGGAAAACTTCGCATATATAGACTCGATAAATATGACTGGGCACGCAAGTGTAGAAATGACCTATTGAGTGCTGCTGAGGAATTCCAGTCGACTAATAATGTGGATGAATTGCAAAAGCTTGAAGAGTTCGATAAGTATCCGTCGCTTAGTGCACAACAAATTGAGCAGTTGAGACAATTCCATCAGCGCTATGCTCAGGTACAGCCTGATGTCGAGGCAATTCGTAAAGCAGTTGAATCGTCCGACTCAATAGATGTTGGCGCTATCGATAGTGAAAAAAGAGCTCACCTGGATGCTTTGACTTACGACAGGGCCGGAATAGTTCGCATGGTTCGGGACCTGGACTCTGAGATCTATGCGCGGACGCTTAAGGAAACAACACCTGAATCACTAAAGCCGTTACTTACCCAAAAGAACAGCTACGACGAATTCACCAAGATTGGAGAAGCGCTAGATGACATAGAGCGTGGTACACGGGACATTCTGTTCCTTACAGGTGGCTTCTACTCCAGACAAGAAATAGCTGTGCGCATGCAGGAAGAAGCCCCTAAGGTTTTGGCACGAATAAATACATTCAAGAAGTTGGTTGAAACAACTGAAAAACAGCAGGCGTTGTCTGCCATGGTTGGCTCAGCTCATCTAACGCCGGAACAAAAGCTGCAATTGAGCGAGTTTTACACAAGCATTCAAGTGCTCATGCCGCAAGTCGAGCAATTGGAAAGAGATATTCAATTGGGTCCTGGAAAGAATTTCTGGAAAGTCAGCAAGTTCGTGCGCGAGCAATTGGAAGTTACTCACGATCAAGCGTTTAAAATCCTGCTTGCTAGCTTCGAACTTCACCGCAAACTAAATGACGGACTTAGGGCGGCAAAGTAGTTACGGAATTTCTTTTGGCTCTGTCTTCAGTGGTAAGTGATTCACAATCACATTTATTACGCAGGCTGCCGGTAGAGCAAAGATAATGCCCATGATTCCATCAAGACGGGCACCGATCATAATTGCGATAAAAATCAAGATCGGGTGAATGCCAATTACATTTCCTATGTATCTTGGCGCTACGACATTGTCTTTTACTTGTTGTAATACGCAGAAAACAGCTGTAAGTATCAAGCACTCGACAATTCTGTTGCCGGGACAATGATCCATGCCATGGATTAGTACGGAAACTATAGCCGGCAGAAATCCCAGTGGTGGTCCGATAACAGGCACTACTTCCCAAGCCGCTAAAACCAGACCCAGCAAGAGGGCGTAGTGCACGCCGAGCAGTGAATAAACAATCATCATAACAATGCCTATGCCGAGTCCAAGAACAATTTGACCGCGCAGGAAAGACTGCAAGGACTTGTCCATGTCGGCTGCCATTTGTTGCAATGCCACGCGCTTGTTGACAGGAAACCAGGAAATGAACTTGTTCTTGATCTTGTGCCCGTCAAGCAATAAATAAAATCCGGTAACGGCTACGGAAATTGCATAAACCAGCCAAGTCATAGTTGACATAGCAGCACCGCTTACACGGTCAAAGATCAATCCGGTGTCAGGTGTCGGGATGCGCGAAGCAATAGCACTCATAAAGTCCAATGCTTTGAAATGAAAATTCGTTGTGCTGAACTTTTGTTCCAGACTCAGAAGAGTGTTTGTCAGCCATTCGATAAATGTTGGAATGCTAACGACGGTTGTTTCGGCAAGCTGAGTCACCTGATAAATAATAGGTGGCACAAGAAGCACTAGACCTACGGCTAATAGAATAGCCAAAACGATGTAGACGACTACAATCGCAAAGGCTCTTGGCACGAATCTATTCATGAAATCAACAAGGTTGATAATTAAATACGCAAGTAGAATTGACACGCCGATGATTCGTAAGATGTCAACGAAAAATATTGCCACTTGAAAGAGCAGGAATGAAGCAACAAGCAAAAGCACGGCAATTGTAATTTTGCGCTGCCAGCGGCGAAGCTTTTCGTCCTTGCTATCGATAGTAAGTTCGTTTTCGCTCATGGGAGTTTAAGTACTTCCTTCAAATACTGAATTTTATTTTGAACTTCAACTCTGTCAGGAGTGTTTGGATCAGTTTCCAAAACTTTGCGATATTCAACGTAAGACTCATCGTACTCATTGAGTTTCAACAAACAATCTGCCAATTGCTTATGTAATTTCACATCGTTAGGTTTCATCAAGAGTGCCATTTTTACTTCTTCGGCTGCGTCTTTATACCTAGCCGTCTGCAAGAGAACCTGACTCAGGCGAAGACGAAATTCAGGGTCCATGGGATTGCCCTTGATCGCTTGACGAAATTCCGGCTCAGCTTTTATCAACTCACCTTCTCTCATGAGAATAAGCCCGAGATTAAAGTGATAGTCGGAACGCTCTGGTTTGAACTTCAAAGCCAGACGCATTTCTCTTTCGGCGTCCGGCAAATTGTTCATGTCTTTGTGCAGCAGACCTAAATTGTTATGGAAAGAAGCGCTATTTGGGTTGAGTTTGATTGCCAGCTTGTATTCTTCCGCAGCTTGCTGATAGCGACCTTGTCCCTGCAGAGCAATTCCTTTGCGATTGTGTTCTTTGGCAAGTTCAACCGATGATTGTGCTATGGCTTGACCACCCAAAAGGGTGGACAGGCAAATTACGGATAGGAGAATTTTGCTTTTAGTCATGCTTGGCTAAATGTCCCCTTGTTATCCGATAGCTATGATTTGATTGACTAGGTTCATATTATAAAAGCTTAGCGGTAATATATTGAGCGCTCAAGGGTAAACATAGTTGATTGTGGGATGGGAAACTTGAAAAAGAACGTTTTGTTGATGGTTCTTGGAATTTCCTTGCTCTTAAACGGAGTGGGGGTTGTTTTCTTCATAGGCTTTTTGCAAGCCAAAGACCAATATCAGGAGATGAAGAAACAGCGCAACGAGCTGTACAAAAACATTACCGTCATGCGCGCTGCCGGAGTGCTCAGCCCTGAAGGTGAATCGGTAATTCGTAAGGTTTATCGCAGCCACGTAGATGGTATGGAAGATGCTTTTGGGATGATGGCTCCTTTGGCTCCGCCGCCACAGAAAGGGCTGACGCTAGTTGTTTATATGCATGGCATGGGATCGAATTTCCTAGAGCCGTTTGTGAATCCTGCTGATCAACCAATTGCCAGCGCAATCGTGACTAAAGATCCAAGCACGGTGTTTATGTCTGTTAACTACAGGGGCAAAGCTTCCTGGGGCAACGAAGCCTCCATCTCGGATATTAGCCAGAACATTCACGAAGTAATGGCTGAGTACCCAATTGACAAGGTGATTCTTGTCGGTACCTCCATGGGTGGTTGTACTGTGTTGAATTACGCGACAAAAGCGCCCCAAGATATCAAGGACAAGCTGCAAGGAATAGTTAGTCTGGAATCAGCTGGTGACTTGGCTTTACTTTATAAGCAAACCAATCATCCGGCAGTGCAAGGGGCAATGATCGAGGCTCTGGGCGGAACGCCTGAGCAAAAGCCTGAGGCTTATGCCGATACTAGTTTTCTGCATAACATCGGTTTGTTGCCGAAAAACGTAAATGTTGCGGTGGTTTCAGCTAAGCAAGATCACATTGTGCCGCCACGCCTGCAAAGAGATATTGTGGATGCATTGATAAAGCAAGGGGTGCGTGTCAAACTCATTGAAGTAGACGAAGGACATGGGGCACCTGAGCCATCCGTGTACTTAGCCGGAATGGACTTTGCCAAAAGTGGAAGCTAGTCAGTAAGGGAGAATGTCAATGGTTTCTGAGATTTCGAATCCGATTCAATCAGGAGCAGAGGTATGGATACCTGAGTTCGGCATGTTTGACACCATGTATCTTGAGCCGGATAAGTTATACCAGGGACGCCTTTATCGCATTTCGCCGGATTCAGTCAGAATGCTCTCCGAGCTTCTCGGTTTCACGGCTCGCTTTGATGCAATTACGGTGCGCAGTGCTCACATTGATGTTGTAAAAACAGAAGGTCACGCTGCTTTTGAAATTGATCGCAACACCAAGCCGACAGATATTGGTTTGCGTTATTCACGTGATCGCTGGACCGGCTCCGATTCAACAGCTAATCAAGGCGAAGACAGACTGCGTCCTTGGCTGACGACTTTCTACGAAGCAAGATTTTTGCCGGAGAAGACGCTTTCAACATTGGCGGAACATTTGCGCATTAAGGCAGAAGATCTAGTCAATTTCTATGTGCGCATAAATTTGAAAGATCGCATAGCTGGTCTCATTGCTGAAGATAGCCAGATAGAAGCTTTTCCATCCGGAGCATTTTCTGTCTTTGCTTTACCGGAAGGACATGTTGCGGTAATTCCTCTAACGGAGATTGCCGATAAAGCTAACGAGCCTGCCAAAGCTGCTCCGGCTCAGCAGTTGTCCAGCAATTACGCGTCTGCCGGCGAACCTGGTCCTAAGTATGCAACGTATTCCAGAGCGAAATTGATTTGATGCTCAAGCAAAATGCTGACAATTTAGCAAATGCGCTGAGCGGAAAAATCTCCGCCTTACAGCGTTCGGTGCAAGATGCTACAGCGTCTCAAGAAAAGTCTTTTGCGA
>JAKFVJ010000433.1 GCA_021732245.1 Candidatus Obscuribacterales bacterium
TTCATAGCGCACGTTGTGAAGGGTGATATCTCTTCGTATTCTGTAGTGAAGTCCGGTCTTGAGCAAATGGCACATCTTGTTGATTGGTATAAAGAAAACAGTGCAGACTCGTCAATTGGTTTCTTCCAAATTGGTGGAGGTATTGCCGGTGATTTCCCGATCTGTGCCGTGCCGCTAATTCGTCAAGACCTAGGAATCGACTGCAAATTCTGGGGATATTTCTGCCAGATTTCCGACAGCACGACGTCTTACGGCTCGTACAGCGGAGCTGTGCCGAATGAAAAGATCACGTGGCATAAGCTAGAAGCAGATACTCCCCGATTTGTAATTGAATCGGACGCAACAATAGTTGCGCCGTTGATCTTCGCTTACGTATTGGGATAATTCCGATTCGACAGGGAAATAGATGTTGTCTTGCTGGACACAGCAGAAGGACGATGGTGCCATCGTCCTTCTGCTCTTTTGTAATAACTGGTTATTTGCTGGTCTTTGCAGAGGCTTTTACAGTTTTTGTTTTCTTGGTTGTCTTGGCAGATTTGCTGGTTGATTTAGTTGCTTTTGCTTTACTGCCTTTTGCTGTCGGAGTGTTTATTCTTGGCAGATTTACATGTTGCAGTTTCTTCTCCAGCTGATCAAGACGCTCGTTAATCTGTTGACTAACGTTTTGTACATTGAGAACACTTGCCAGAGCTTTCATTGAATCAGCAACCAATTCCATCGGCTCGATACCCGCAGTACCTTTACCGCCGGTTTCTTTTTCCAGACGCTCAATCACCCACATGCGGGCGAGCACGCCTGCGCCTGTGCGTTTTTGTGCGGCAACCCGGTTAAGTAATTCCAGTTTGTCGGCGTCAAGACGAAATTGAACGCTGCCATCTTTGCCTTGAATAGAAATATCTTCTGCTGCATTTTTTTTGTCCACTGAGATTTCCTCTTCTTGTCCGAGAAATTTTACGATTGTTCCTGATATTGCTGACATATTGTACTCCTGGTTGGTGGGTGTAGATATTTTGGAGACTTATTTGCTTTTGTAGGGGCGCATTGCATGCGTCCGTTTGCTGTGTCTCACCATGTAACACAGTGTAATACTCTGGCATACAAGTGTCAAGGAGAGTAACGCCATGCGATTCTTGGCGTCCTCCAAAAGAGGGCGCCAGATTGGCTTAGCGGATTGTATCTAAATGATCACTCAAGCCCCATGCTGAAGCTTTTGCGGTGCCAAATGGTCAAGCCAACTTCCTTGATAGCTTGTCTGTGCTTGGGCGCGCCATACCCTTTATTGCTTTCCCAACCGTAGTGAGGAAAGTCTTTGGCGAGCTCATCCATTAGATTGTCTCTGTGAACTTTGGCAAGAATTGAAGCGGCGGCAATTGATGCTGATTGACTGTCGCCTTTTACAACAGTCACCTGACTATCTTTGAGTTGCGGAACATATTTGTTGCCGTCAATGAGAAGCAAGGCTGGAGTAGGTATCGAAAGGGCAAGACGTGCTCTTTTCATAGCCAGCAAACTGGCTTGCAAAATATTTATAGTGTCTATCTCTTCAACGGTTGCTTCAGCAATTGCGTAGACAGCGATGGATTTGATTATCTCTGCAAGTCGAACACGCTCGTTGTGCGGTACTGCTTTTGAATCATTGAGAGTCGACAATTCTTTTGCTAGATCACTTTCCGGATCAATTGGTGGCAGACTAACGGCAGCTGCCACAACCGGTCCTGCCAGCGGACCTCTGCCTACTTCATCTAGCCCGATTACTTGCAAAATTTGCGTGCCACCAGCTGCCAAAAGCGGCATTGGGTTTTCCTGCCTTCGTGCCCACAGAGGGACTTGCTTCATCGGCCAAATGAATTTGCTTGGATGCGGTGCTCCATAGAAAAATTTGTATACCTGAGTATAGAATTCCAGCAATTTGCCAACATTCTCAATGCGGGATGCTGTTTTGATTTTACCCATGGTGCTTGCTTCCGGCTAGAGGACAATCGAGAATTATTCTGCCTAAGCGTCCTGCACGTAGGTCATTGAGTAAAATGCCGGCTGCTCGATAAGTGTCTGGTCTCGAGCCCGATGTAAGACATGATCTTATAGTGGCAAGTGCTGTTAAATTGCCTGCACCATTAGCGAATGCTTCGCCATAGGCCTTTTCCAGCATGTTTGGATAATTGGAATGTAGAGTTTGAATGCTTTCTTCTGCAGTCTCTTCAATGTCGTAGTGACTGTCCGGCACAAGATTGAGCATTGCCAATTTGCTTGTTACATCCTTGCTCAAGGCAGTGATAGGCAAAATTCCAGGTGTGTCCAACAGCTCTAGTTGCGGATGTACGCGCACCCATTGCGGACCTTTGGTTATTCCAGGCTTGTTGCCTGTATGAGCTTTTTTCTTGCCGATTATCCAATTGATGAGACTTGATTTGCCTACATTGGGCATACCGACGACACAGGCGCGAATCGGCCTCGGCAAGAGTCCCTTTTTGATGCGAGCGTCTTGTTTGTCCTTGGTGAGCCTGACTGCCTGGTCGATGAGTTTATTGCGACCACCCATTGTTTTGAGATCGACTGGGACCACGAGGCTAAAAGTCTTGCTAAGCTCATTTGCCCAGTTCTTCAATCGGACAGGATCAGCCAAGTCCTCTTTGGCCATTACCAGAATGCGTGGTTTATTGCCGAAGATTTTGGTTGTTTGCGGGTGCGCGCTGGATATGGGAACGCGAGCGTCCCGCACCTCAAAAATAAGATCAACCCATTTGAGTTGATCTTGTAATTTTTTGAACGAAGGCATACGCCGCCGCCTCTATAGAGTCAAATTTAGGCTTCAGCAGCTTGTGGTGCTTCAGCTTCACGAGCTACGCCAAGGCGCTCTTTAATACGTGTAGCTTTACCAGTGCGCTTGCGCAAGTAGTAGAGCTTGGCGCGGCGAACATGACCACGGCGTTGAACCGTAATCTTTTCTACGCGGGGTGAGTGGACTGGGAACACACGCTCAATGCCAATACCTTGGAATACGCGGCGAACGGTGATTGTCTCACCAGTGCCGGCTCCGCGGTGCTTGATGATGACGCCCTCGTAGCCCTGAGTACGTTCTTTGCCGCCCTCTTTGATTTTGACGAATACTTTGACCGTGTCACCCACGTCGAACTTGGGCAAGTTGGCCTTCAGTACTGGGGCCTCGATTTCTTTTAGTATCTGGTTCATATTCTTAGGTCCTACGGGTCCTGGGGCTTTGTGTATATAAAGCGAATGGGTATTTTAACATGCCAAGGCTAGCGAAGTTATTACCAAAGCGCTACGTAACGGGTTTCCTTAAGGAGCTTATTATAAAATCTTGCTCAGAAAGCGCTCTACATCAAGGAAGTCATAATCTCGTTGAGGGCTTCTTTGCCCGGACGAAGCTCTGTTTGAGTGAGACTTGCCAAAGGCTTATCTACTGTATGGAGCATCTCCGTTAAAGAGGTCTTCTTCTCGTCAATATATAGAAGGCCGGTCAAGAATTGTTTGTCCTGGTTGGCTTTATATATTGTCGTCATAGCTTGGAAACGATCTGTTGGATCGTAGTCCTGATGAAGCTTTTTCAGCACAATGTGCGAACCATCGTGCATTTTTACATCAATTGTAGAGCCCGGCTCATAGTCGGCAGCGATTTGCTCATAGAAAGGAATATAGCCAATTTCATGCAAAGGCATTTCCGTTTCTTTCGCGCGCTTGTAGCTCTTCGTTGATGATTCGTGGTTGTTGAATGTGACGCATGGGCTAATCACATCAAGAATTGCTGTGCCGTTGTGCGACAAAGCAGACTTGAGCAAGGCAACTAACTGTTTGGGATCACCTGCAAAAGAGCGAGCAACAAAGCCACAGCCTAGTTCCAGTGCCAGTCCACAAAGGTCAATTGGTGGAAATTCGTTGACTTCGCCGCCTTTGGACTTCGTGCCGATATCGGCAGTGGCTGAGAATTGTCCTTTGGTCAAACCATAGACGCCGTTGTTTTCCACAATGTAGACCATCGGTACGTTTCGGCGTACTAAATGACAGAATTGACCGAGTCCAATTGAAGCGGTATCACCATCTCCGCTGACAGCCATCAAAGTTAGTTCTTTGTTGGCGGCTGAGGCTCCAGTGGCAATTGACGGCATGCGTCCGTGCACTGCGTTGAAACCGTGCGAGCGGCTCAAGAAGTATGCAGGAGTTTTGCTTGAGCAACCAATACCTGAAAGCTTAGCTACTTTGTGTGGCTCTAGTGCCAACTCGTATGCGGCTTTGATGATTTGGCTTGTGATAGCGTCGTGACCGCAACCATCGCACAGTGTCGATGGTGAGCCTTTGTAATCGGCTTGGGTCAATCCGATTCTGTTTGTTGCTGGTGCTTTTGCTGCTGTTGATTCAACCATTTTGAATTACCTCTCTTCAGCCATGATGGCGTCGGTGATGAATCTGGCATCAATAGGCAGTCCATCGTAGTGCAAAACTGACTTGAGTTTAGTTGCGTATTCCGGCAATTCCATCGTGATTAGTTCACGGAGTTGCGCGTCTCTGTTTTGCTCGACCACATAGATGCGGTCGTGGCTTTCCACAAACTTTCTCAAGTCATCGGTAAACGGAAGTGCTTTCAGGCGGAAGTAGCTGGTGGTGATGTTTGCTACTTTGAGCTGATCGCGGCTTTCCAGAATTGCCGGGTCGGACGAGCCAAAGGCGATTAAACCAATTTTGGCATCCTTCTCGATAGTTATTTCCGGCTTCGGAACATACTTGCGAGCGGTGTCGTATTTCTTGTTCAGTCTGTTCATCAGATTTTCGTAGTCATCCGGACGCTCTGTGTATTGAGCCTTCTCATTGTGACCACTGCCTCTGGTGAAATAGGCTGCAATTGGGCTGTTGGTTCCCGGCAATGTGCGGTATGGAATACCGTCGCCGTCGACATCCTTGTAGCGGGCAAACTCGCCGAGCTTGTTCAATTGCTCAGCGTTTAGAACTTTGCCGCGGTCGAGATCCTTGGTTGGATATGGGAATGGATCAGACATCCAGTTGTTCATACCGATATCGAGATCGCTTAAGACAAACACGGGAGTTTGGAAGCGCTCCGTCAAGTCAAAAGCGGCCATAGCCATTGAGTAGCATTCCTCAACTGAACCTGGCAGAAGGACGATGTGCTTGGTGTCGCCGTGCGAGAGCTGGTAGGCGCTAAACAAGTCGGCTTGGGCTGTACGTGTAGGCATACCTGTAGATGGACCGACGCGTTGTACATCGAAGATTACTGCTGGGATTTCAGCGAAATAACCGAGACCGACAAATTCGGACATCAAGGAAATTCCAGGGCCTGATGTGGTGGTCATTGAGCGAGTACCTGCCCAACCGGCTCCTAGAGCCATGCCGATTGCTGCGAGTTCATCTTCTGCCTGGATAACAGCGAACGTTGCTTTGCCATCTTTATCTTTTCTGTACTGCTCAAGGTATTCTTCGAGCGATTCAGCCAAGCTGGAAGATGGTGTAATCGGGTACCAGGTAACAACCGAAACTCCGGCAAACACACAGCCGATAGCGGCAGCTGCGTTACCGTCGATGATTATCTTGCCCTTGGTCAAGTTCAAGCGCTCAACTGCATACGGATCGGCTTTCTTGATGTTTTCCTTAGCCCACTCTCTGCCTTTATTGACGGCAGTGATGTTGAGATCGATAGCTTTTTGTTTGCCATCGAATTGACGAGCAATTGCTATTTCTACTTCCTTGAAATCCAGATTGATAAGCTCGCCTACAACACCAACGTAAATCATGTTGGTCAAAAGCTTTCTCAGCTTTATCTGGTCAGTGGCTTGGGCAGCCAATTCTGTAAATGGTACTTGGTAGTGGTGAACATCTGAGCGCACTGCATCAAGCTTCAATTCAACCGGGCTTACGCAAACGGCGCCCGCCGGTAGACTTTTCACGTCTTCAAAGGCTGTTTGCGGGTTCATCGCAACGAGAATATCTACTTCCTTCTTCCTGGCGATATAGCCATTTTTGTTGACGCGGATGGTAAACCAGGTTGGCAGACCGGCGATGTTCGATGGAAACAGATTCTTGCCGGATACGGGGATGCCCATTTGGAAGATGGAACGCATCAACACGTTGTTTGAGGATTGGCTGCCTGAGCCGTTAATTGTGGCGACGTGGATAGAAAAGTCGTTTACGATGCGGCTCTTGTCCAATGCTTTTTCACTCTCGGTAGCTAAACTTGTCACGTTGAAATACCTTGGGACGGATTAATCGATCCATAAGTTTAGCAACTGACTTAAGTTATTAAGTCTAAATACAAGATTCAATAAGAATTAGGCACCCACAATAGTGGGTTATCAAGCTTCGTTGCCAATAGCTTTTAGAAGTGATCCAGCTCCAGAAGTGGGCAAGGCTGAGCCTCCAGCCAGTTTTCAACGGTAGGACTAATAGGCAAAAGCATAGGCGCAGCCCAATCCCGGTGAACCAATTGGGCTTTGGGTGGACTAGCTGAACCTTCAAAACCTCGAATTGTCTTGAGACCAGTTTTGCCGGCAAAGGCAACAATTTGAGTCCAGACTTGAGCCTCGTCTCCGACAATTTCTAATACTCGTATTGCCTTAGAAGAATTTTCAATGAGTCCGTAGGATGTAAATCCATTTTCAGCGCTATCAAGGGTCAGAAGCTGTATGCCTGGCCATTCGTCTGCCGAAAATTTATGGAAGAACTTTTCTCTGGCAATTTTATATCGCCAAAACAACTCACTTCGCCGGCAGCCATATTGCCGACGCGAAAGGAAACGGTTATAGCTGCGTAAAAGTGAGGGAACATGCTCTTCTTGAAGAGATGTTATTTGGGCGTCAAAAGATGAATTTGTTTCAGTGGAGACTTCAAAGTTGTAGCAGCCAAGCTCGATGAAACCAAGTCGTGAATAAAAATCCGGATCAATATCGCTATAGAGCAAGAGCCCATCCAAATTTTCATTGCGCGCCAATTCGATAACGTGCTGTATGAGTTTTTTGGCAAAGCCTTGATGACGATGTTCAGCCATCGTATATACGGCGCCTATTCCACCGACTTTGAAATCTTTGCCTCTGCTTGATATACAAATAGAATAAAGCTTTAAATTGGCAACGATTGTCGAACCTGACTTCAAGAGGAA
>JAKFVJ010000062.1 GCA_021732245.1 Candidatus Obscuribacterales bacterium
CTCTAGACTGACCGTAGGGGCGCTCCTTCTTTTCGTAGGGGCGCATTGCATGCGCCCTAATAGTTATAGATAAACAACTCTCGACCAATCTTGCTTAAGTTGTCTTGATTGCAATTGTTCATGCCGTATTGCAATTTCCAGGATTTGATCTTGGCCCATTTCGAATATAGTTTTCTTACTTCTGCACAATCATCGTATGTAATAAGAAACCTATGACCGCTATCTTTTAACAGCTTCGCTAACTTCTCATGATCGAACTCATGCAAGCTGCCGTTACGCCCATACAAATTGGACGAAAGATAATAAGGCGGATCAAGAAACAAAAATACATCCTTGCCGGGCTTTGTAATCACGTCTTCGAAATCTACATTGGTAATTTTTGTACCGGCAAGCGCTTCCGGCAGTCCCGTCAAACGCTCGATTGAGGACTCCGTAAATCTATCCAGGCTAGCCTGACTGGAGAAGCCACCAGCGCGCGTCGTTCCTGAAAATGTCACTCTATTGAAAAAGAAAAAGAGGAGCGCTTGTCTATATCTATCTCTTGGTTGTTCCAAACGCGCTTTCTGAAAGTATTTCTTTATTTGAGCCCCGGATCTAAAACTGCCATGCAGTTTGCTCAAATCAGCAACAAGCTGCTTGCAGAGTTTCTTGTCCTGTCCGACACGCCAGAAGGACACAAGCTCTTTAAACTTATCATTTATCCAATAAGAATCCGCCAGGTGATTAGCTTTGGCATGCAAATAAACACTGCCGCCACCGACCATTGGCTCGCGATATTCACCAATTTTTTTCGGCAGCATTTTGGCGATCTTAGAAATCGCCTTTTGTTTGCCACCCGGATACCTGAGCGGTGAACGAAATTTGGTCGGCTGTTGCACCCTTACTCCGGTTGCCAGCGCAGGTTCGGCTTGCGGGCTGCTAGTGCTTCGTCGAGTTTCTTAACAGGCGTCGTGTGCGGCGCATTACGTACCAATTCCGGATTGTCTTTGGTTTCTTTATCAATTGTCTGCATTATCTCGATGAATTCATCCAGAGTCTGCTTTGATTCAGTTTCTGTGGGTTCAATCATCATCGATTCCGGCACAACCAACGGGAAATAAACTGTCGGTGAGTGCACGCCATAATCAAGCATGCGCTTAGCAATATTCATCGTATTGACGCCACGCTCTTTTTGCCAGATGCCGGAGATAACAAACTCGTGCATGCACGGTTGATCATATGGCAGATGGAAATTACGGCGAAGGTTTTGCTTCAGATAGTTAGCGCTCAGAATAGCGTCCCGAGAAACTTGTGTTAGTCCGTTGCCGCCATGAGCAAGGATAAAAGCATAGGCTCTAACCAAAATACCAAAGTTGCCGTAAAAGCCTTTGACTTTACCTATGGTCTGTGGGCGGTCATGATCGAAGTAAAAACGGTTTTCATCACGGCTAACTACAGGTGCCGGCAGAAATGGCTCCAGGTCGGCACGCACACCAACAGCACAGCCACCTGGTCCGCCGCCACCGTGTGGCGTGGAAAAGGTCTTGTGCAGGTTCAAGTGGCAGACATCAAAGCCCATAGCTCCTGGAGCTACCAGACCCATGATGGCGTTTAAATTGGCCCCATCGTAATAGAGAAGTCCACCAGCTTCATGCATCAGACGTTGTATTTCTTGAATTTCTTCTTCAAAGAGTCCCAATGTATTGGGGTTGGTGAGCATGATACAGGCGACATCATCGCCCAATTCTTTTTTCAATTCTTTTGGATCAATGTGTCCGTTTTCTTTGGACTTGATTTCCACAACTTCAAAACCAGCCATGGCTGCAGTCGCCGGGTTTGTGCCGTGAGCCGTATCAGGCACGATTACTTTGCGGCGCTTGCTGTCACCTTTGGCCTCGAAATAAGCTTTGATTATAAGCAGTCCTGTTAGCTCTCCATGAGCACCGGCTGCCGGTTGCAGTGTAACTGCCGGCATGCCGACTATAGTAGCAATGGCTTCTTGCAAATTCCACATCAGCTCAAGGGCACCTTGAATTTGGTCTTCAGGCTGATTGGGATGTAATTCTCTAAATCCTTCAAGAGCCGCCATGGCATCATTTATCTTGGGGTTGTATTTCATCGTGCATGAGCCCAATGGATAAAACCCTGTGTCGATTGAATGATTGAGCTGAGAAAGTCTGACAAAGTGCCTGACCGCTTCCAATTCACTTACTTCCGGCAATTGAAGCTTTTGGTTTCTTATGTATTTGCTGGGCAAAAGAGAATCAAGCGCAACTTCTTTGCCGGCAGCGTAAGGAACACCATGCTCGGGCAGAATATGAGCCCTGCGCCCGCTATCGGATTTTTCATAGATCAGTTTTTCGTAGATTGCCGTGTCCATAATCTTTATCACCTTTTGTAGGGGCGCATTCCACACCATGCGTAGGGGCGCATTGCATGCGCCCTCATCAGTTTCTAGTGCTCAAAAATATCTCTATATCCACTTATATCCAAATCCGTCACTGCCGGCAAACAAGCAAATGCCTGATTGGCCAACTTGGTCAATTTTTCTCGCTCTAAAAGCTTCACCATTTGATTGTAGATCGGAATCAAAACGCGCACGTCTTCCGCTGCGTAGTCCAGCTGTGAAGGCGACAAATCTGCCCTACCCCAATCACTTGTCTGGTTTGTCTTATCCATCTCAACGCCAAGAAATTCTCTAACGAGATCCTTCAAGCTATGTCTGTCTGTATACGTGCGCACTAATTTCGAGGCAACCTTTGAGCAAAATACCGGCCACACATCAACATGCAGGTAGTATTTGAGCACAGCCATATCGAAACGTGCATAATGGCAAAGCTTCAAGACATCCGAGGACAAAAGCTTCCTCAAATTAGGGGCATTGTCATCAACATAGCGAATGAAGCTAACCACACCCTCATCGTCACAAATTTGAGTCAAACAAAGACGGTCCCGGCGAAGGTTAAGTCCCCGTGTTTCAGTGTCAACTGCTATAACTGACTTCTTCAGGTAGTGCGCAAGTCGCTCAGCAGAAAGATCGCCTACAAAGATATCGTCCTGGGAAACCTTATTTGACACTGTCTAAACCCCGAAAAGAGCCACGAAATATACAAAGCTCAATTATAGATGCGTCGTTACACAGAAGTAGGCAGGGGTACATATTATTTGTGAGAATAAAGATTATGAAAGCTCAACTATTGAAGTCCCAAATTTCCCTCATGGCGGCAAGCCTTCTCTTGTGCCCAATTTTGCAGGCATTTAGCCCCGCCTACGCCTTCAGGCTGTCAGTGGGTACTGTCCAGGCTGAAAAGCGTTTGGAACCAGCTCAGCCTACCGCGGAAGATGTCAATGATCCAACCTACGATTTAACCGAATCGCCATGCGTTGTCAGCATGATCAAGCTGTTGGCACACTATTTGCCCCAGCAGGTTTACTTTCTAAACTCTGAACCACAGCCGAATTACCCAAGCATCAACATCATCTCTTTGCTGATTAAGATAGCGGCAACCTCAAGACCATTGGACAAGCCGCTGGTGATAAGGAAAGAGCTTAATCTTCCGCCGCCTGTAATTAACACGGACAATACAACTAACCAACCAAAGGCTAAAACCAAGCCGGACAGGAAAACGGGCAAAGTCTCCATCGGTGAAAAGGCACCAGTCCTTGATGAACTTGATCCGGAGGCGACTGTCAAAAAAGAACAAGAAAGAAAAAATAGAAGCATAAGTTCTGAAAGCCTTTACGATTCCAAAAACTTAGAAGCCAAGCCGGCTGAAGAGACTGTCGAACACAACAAAATTAAAACAGCTAACTTATATTCCGACTTCATGGCTCCCACCGTGCATCTCAATCCTCCCAAGGAAAACATGCAGTTTTTATTCTGGACTTGTCCGACAGACACAAGTAATGTCAGCGGCGCTCAAGATAGTGAGCCTTCAGCAGATATAAAATTTGAAGGCAGTTTTGTAGTAAGTCAGCAAGGTGCACGCTACAAATCAGTGCACGGACGACAGTTCACGTTGGATGAAGGTAAGTTACTCGCTTGCAATAGACAAGCGGAACTTTCGTTTATCACGCCTTTTGCTCTGGTCTCGTTACCAGCAGGCACCAGTGCATTTTTATCGTTGGACAAAAATACTCTAACCGTACAAGCAGTTGAATCAAGCGGCAAATCCACAGTTGCCATATCCATCAAAGACGGCAAAAAACTTTTCCTGGCAAGCGGTCAGCAATTAGTTTTAAGCGCGGACGGGAAACCGGCAATTAGCCAATTCTCTATTTCGCAACTTACAGAAAAAGAGCGCCTATTCAATAGTCAGGCATCCTACTTAAATCAACAGCAAGCTTCTGCCCTGTCCGAGCTAATGAAGAGAATAACCGCTTCAACTACAGCTGCCGGAAGCAATAGCCAATAACTAGTCTTCAGAACAATAAGCCTTATCCAGAAGCTCTGCAAGATGGACAGCCTTAACTGATAGTCCGGCTTCTTTTATGCCTGCTTCCAACTGCATCAAACATCCTGGATTGGTGGTGACAATGGTATCGGCACCACTTTCTTTGATGTGCGCAATTTTGGGAGTGAGCACTTTCATGCTCAAGTCTGTGTGTGTCAGATTGAATATTCCAGCACTACCGCAGCACTGCTCGGCATCAACAAGTGGTATCAATTCAACGCCGGGGACACTTTCCAAAAGCCTTACAGGTTCATCAACAATTTTTTGCGCATGATACAGGTGACATGCGGCGTGATAGGCCACTTTTGATTTGAGTTCTTGCGGCGGATTAGCAAATTCATGCTGCTGCAAAAATTCCGTTATATCAACTACGCGCTTGGAAAAGTCCTGAGCACGCTCATGCCATTGCGGATCATTTTCCAATAATTCACCATAGCTTTTAAGCATGGCTCCACATCCAGCAGCTGTTACGACAACAGGACCTTTTGTTGTTTCAAACAATTCAATATTTTCTTTGGCCAATTGTTCGGCGATATCAGTCTCGCCGGCATGAAAGGCAAGCGCGCCGCAGCAAGTTTGCTCGGGCACATTTACGACTTGCTTTTGGGCGACAAGCAAGCGACGGCAGGCATGATTCACCTGATTGTATAAAACATCCATTACACAGCCGCCGAATAGCTGAACGGTACCTTTCTTTTCACCAGGCGCCCAAGACTGTCTGGGCAATGGCTCAAATTTAGGCACATCAGGTAAAAGCACCCGCCACTGGTTATATTTGCCCAATAAGTTTTTCAGCCAGGGCAATACTTCAAATACATGATCGGATCCGGTCTTTTGCCAGAGTCTCAAAAGTTGAGCTAGTTTTCTGAGCAGTCCATAGTCGGGCAATACATTTTCAAAGACATATCGCATCATTTTGCGTGTCGCCGGCGACTTCATTTGTGAAAGAGCCGGTCTTGCTTGATTCAAAATCTTTTCGTAATTGACGCCTGAGGGACATGCCGTCTGGCAGCCCAAGCAACCAAGACAGGAATCAATGTGTTCGACAAGTCTGTCGGTCAACTCTAATTCATTTCTTTGCCACAAGTTCAAGAGGTAAATGCGACCGCGCGGCGATTCTGTTTCTCGACCGGTTGCCTGATAAGTTGGACAAGCCGGCAAGCAAAGTCCGCAGTGAATACACGCTTCTAAAAGTTCTAAATCCAGTTTATATGGGCTCAATTCTTGATTAGTCATAAGGTTATTCACAATGCGGCAAGGGGATTTAGCACACCTCTGGGATCAAATTTCGTCTTCAATTCTTTTTTCAACTCGTCGGCACAAGACGTATCCTGTCCTAAATATTCTGTTGTAATTTCAAACCCGTCATCTGAAAATGCAATTATCAATTCTTCATTGTGAGGCTTGAAAAATGCCTTGAGACTCTCTTTCAATTCCAGCATGGCCGGCTTGTCTTGAGCAAATATTTTTAGGAGCGACATATTTGGTCTGGCTTGCCACAAGACAAACTTATGCTCACTGCGCCATTTCTCGACTATCTTAGATATTTGTGTCCATGTGGCAGAAACCGTTAGCGACTGCGCGCCAAGAATTAATTCCGGCGAAGAAAGTTTTACCCAGGTAGAAGTTGCCAGCGAGTCTGCAACTTCCTGTCCACTTATTTTCAACTGATTACCAATCGCAAGAGCTTCTTGGCTAAGTTCAACAACTTCTGTCGCATGTCCATGCAAACGCGCCACAAGCATTGCCTGTCTTTGATGCAATACAACTCCCATTGCCTCGATAACTTTAGTACCTTCAGTGGCTAAATCGTAGAGCAAATGAGAATCAATAAGCTCAAGACAAGAAAGCGGTAAACCGGAACCAGTTAAATTACGGGCTAAATCAACGAGTACTTTTGCATCATTGCTTATCCAACAAATTGTCTTTTCATTTTCAGGCAAAGCATAAAGTCTAAGATATGCCGCATAGGGAATGCCCAGGGTGGCATGCGAGCCGACAAACAATTTGGTTAAGTCATAGCCGGTGACATTTTTCACAACCCTGCCACCACATTTGGTTATATCGCCTGAGGCAAGAGCAACATCCAGCCCTAAAACTAATTGACGAGGCCCACCAAATCGATGGTCTAGTGGTCCGCCGACGCCGGCGTTAATTACATCGAAAACGGTGACACTATCATCTACTGCCGAAACGGGCCACCACTGCTTGCTTTTCTTGAGATACTCATTGAGTTTGTTTACGCTTATTCCGGCTTCAACCTTAATGACCTGATCTTCAAGACAGTGTTCCAGCACTTTATCCATTTTTGAAAGGTTCAGGAAAGAGAATTCACGACTACCATGCTTAGCCTGCACATCTTTCGGCAACTTGCGTCTAAGACCGGGAACAATTGCCAAATTGTGTTCGGCAGCGTCACGCAAAACCTTTGACAGTTCGTCTTGAGTGGCTATTTGAAAATCCTTGACCGTCTCTAATTCTTTTGACATGCTTATCGCGTGACTTCTCAATTACTGTCAATAAGCATATATTATTGAGATGTGATTTGGCAGGGGTAAATGGCGATAAATCATAAACGCAATCTAGTTATCGTGTCCGGATACTACGGGTACGACAACATGGGCGATGAGGCGATACTTGAGACTATCGTCGGCGAGTTGAA
>JAKFVJ010000427.1 GCA_021732245.1 Candidatus Obscuribacterales bacterium
GAGGAATTGCGTGTGGCAGAATAGTCGCTGACGCTTGAGAGCAAATAGCGCAATTTCTCATTGCCGACTGTCCTGTTCTTCAAAATTGGAATGAGGCTTGTACTTGGCAGATGGCTGATTGTCCATTTTTCCACCAAATAACCATTACCGTCATGCAAGGCCGCAAAAGGTACATGATAGAGCGACTCGTGCGGGATGATAATCAATGAGTTGATGTTTGCCGGAATGGCTTTTGCAAGAGGCGCAAAGAGTTTTTCATAAAGACGCTTCGACAATGAAGCCGGCACTTGCCAGCCCTCGGTTGAGACCATCTCAAGAAATGTCTTCAAATCTTTATTGAGTGCTTTTAGTTCGTCGGATTCTCTCAATATGAAATATGCCGGTTCATTAGCAGCCTTCCAGACAGCCATTGCCAGTAAATACTTTTCACTCACGAAGTATTCAATTAGCGCTACATCGTCAGCAAGTAGTTTTTCTCGCCACAGAGTTTGCATTTCGGAAAACGAAAGTGCATCGACGGAGACCATGTTGGCATAGTTAGGATGACGACTTTTTAACTGCTCAATAGTCTGACGCCATTGAGTGTAAAGCCTATTCATATCCGGACTGGAACTTCCGCCGCCGCGTGATTCATTGCCCGTGCCATCGCCAAAGACTCTTTCAAGATGACGAATCTGTTCGCGCAAATCTTTTTCCTGCGCAATTAATTTGCTAAGACTTTCATCAACAGCATTGGACAAGTCCGAAATATCAATTGGTGAGTTGCCTAGAAGATCCAGCATAGCTCGCGATTTTGAACGGCTGATGTATTCCAAAGCTTCGACACGTTTGCCATCATTCAGGCATAACTCAATCATGTCCTTGTACAGGTCATGACCGCGTGTGGAAAAGCTGGTTTTCAAAAAATCGGATCTTAGACTGCTTCGTTGCGCATCAAATTGGTCGATAGCTTGGGAGAATAGATCGAACGCAACATTATTATTGCCCAGTCTGAATTGTGCTCGAGCCAGATTGCCCAAATAGACTCTTTCAAATGGACTCCAGCCTATGCTTTGACTCAATTCCAAAGCCTGTTTGTAGAATTGCGAGGCAGTTTCTGCTTCGCCTTTGACCATGTAGCAGTCTCCAATTGTGTCTAAGTGCGCTGCTTCAAGTCCCTTGTCGCCACTAGCTTGCGCAAAATTTAGAGCTTGCTTGCATGCCTCAATAGCCGCGTCAGCATCTCCGAGCTTGGCTTTCGTCGAAGCTATATTGCCTTGCCAAATTGCTTGCAGCCTCTCGTCACCGGCTTCAACAGACATAGCCAATGCCTGTTGGTAATTTTTGTCAGCTTCTGTTAAACGATTTTGTTCGTAATGCAAATTGCCGGTGCTGCCTAAGCAAATAGACTGCGAGACTATGTCACCTTCTTGTTTGGCTCTCTCTAGCACCTCAACAAAACAAGCAAGTGCCTCGTCATATTGACCAAGCTCCGCGAGACTTTGCCCAAGACTGCCAGTCCAAGCTATTTTATTCGGGCTTTCCACTTCGTTATCTAGGGCATTGCGGAAACACTCCGCCGCCTTTTCATATTGTCCATCGGCTAGATAGACCAGTCCCAACTTACCGAAGCAAAACTCTACAGCCTGCTTATCGGATGTGTCCAACGAATCCGACAATGCATTTAAAAGATGCTCAATAGCCTGTCTCATGTGTCCTTCAGCCTGGTCCAAATCAGATAGATGCACCAGCGCCTGAACAGCCAGCCGGCGTTCTCCGGCTGAACGCGCCAGTTCCAGGCACTCTTGTAGCTTCTCTCGGGTCATGTCCATCAATGATATTTATCCACGGTAGGCGGCGTTTTGGACAACTTTGCACATTTAACCTTCTAAGACCCCAGGGAAATCCCTGGAAAACCCTCAGGGCTAAGCGTCTACTTGTCCTACCTGGGGGCAGATAAAGTAATAAAGACGTCCTCCGTGTGTGACCCAAACCAAGAAGCACAGCCCGCAACTGTGCTTTTTTGGTTTAGGTCACTGTTTGCTATCACCGTATAGTACCGATCAGGTCTGCCTTCCGCAAAACGTCTTCAATTGTGGACATAGGTAGAAACAATCTTGCGGCATTGTCCTGAAAAGCCAGGAATCCCTTTTTTACGTAGAAGTCGGTTGGATCGCCCTTTTCGGCTGCCAGTACGTCAACAACAAGGGCCCAAGATGCTACCGATTGCGCAGCTATCCAGGTGGACAACATTGCGTGAAGCAGTAAATGCTCTCCTAGTTTTAGCTTGCATTTTTCCCTTTGCCATTCTTCACCCACAGCTAGCTTGCCTAGCAAAGTGGTACCAACTATTTTGTAATTTAGCTTCTTGCTCAGTGCTTCGGGCAGTCTATCCGTAGGTATCTGAAGCGATGAAAGCGAATAATAGCCAACGATTGTATTTGGCTTTTCCTTAAGTGTAAGGACGAATACACGGGATAGATTTTTCTCTGTGTCACTAATAGCTCGATCCCGCAAGTAGCTATCCAGGTTCTTAACACCTGAGGTGAATGCCTTGCGGTCGTGCTCTCGTGTTATTGGTTCGATTGGTCGTAGGTCAGCGAATTCCAATTACGTTCCCGTTCTTCGTTTAAACAGTTTTGCTGCTTTTAGAAGAGATTTATTTGGTGAGGGTGGATTGACGAGAGCCGAAACAAAAGCTTCGCGGTCTCTTTGGCTAAGTTCCATTACCTCATTCTCCTGGACGGTTTTTTCTGCATCCGCTACCAAGGTGCTGACAACGTATGATGTAAGGTCGAGTCCTTTGAGATCGGCGGCATGTTGAATTCGCTGCTTCAACTTGGAATTAACGCGAGCGTAAATGCGATCGTCGGACTTTTCGTCTTTCTTTTTTGAAAGCGCCATCATTGATCTCCTCAAAGTTGATACAAGCAGTGTACGCCAACGCGGCGTACACTGTCAAGAATTGCTTATCCGAAATCAACGAGTTTAATCTCGCACGGGGGATTTTCCCCACTGACGTCGCCAGCATACTCCATTAGACTTTCAAGAGTCGCAAAGCTAACAGGAGTCTGATTTTCGGACATGGGCGATAAGATCTTTTCAGATTGCAGTATTGACTCTGGGGTCAAACGGCGACTCCACGAGCACCAGGCGGACTTTGGCCAGTATGAGAAGGTCCCCGCAGATTCCACTAAGGACAAGTTAAATCCATGGGCTGCTGCTCTAGGAGCCAGGGCAGCCTACTTGGGACTAACAGGCACGCTCATTCCAACTAATGCAGCGCTAAAAGATGAACTCCAGAAAGCCGGTGACATCGGTGAGCAGTTAGTCAAGAAAATGGGCCGTATGGAAAAGGAAGGATGGTCTATTGGAAATACATTCCTTTACTTCCCTGAGCCGAAAGCTGGTTGGGGACAAGCTTTCGTGGATAATTTTGAACAAATGTCGGATCTGGAGAAGAAGTGCGTCAATTTCAAATATCGTACTTTAATGACATTGGCTAGTCCAATAACGAATTTCTTTTTGGGTGGAGCTGCTAATGATCGTTTGAAAGTGGTCTGCTTCAGCGGTCTTAGATATTCGCTACAGAGTATTCTAAGTGGTTCATTGCATGGTGCCAATCCACTGAAACTGACTGCTCCAATCCTAGCTCACGAACTAAGTCATAATGACGGAATTCCAGTGTCCTTTGAACCTAAACAGCTTGCGTTGCTAACGAACGACGAAAGACGAGTATTGGCAGAACGCTTGTTAAAGACTGAGGCGCGAGCTCATCTCGTTCAGTCAGCGGTAGCTGATGCTCTCAAGACGCCGAGCTTTAGTAGCACCCGCTTGAAACCGCTCATAATTCAAGAGTCATTAGGCTCCGATTTATTTAAACGCTACAACGGTGTGACATCAGGATTTAAATCATTTGAACTTCTGAACGAAAAACAGGCCGACGCATTAGTAGAGGAGTATTTTTCTCGACATTTCGGAGGCAATATTGTTGATCCAAAGACCGGAAAATATCGCAACTTCAATATTCATGCTGGACTTACTGAGAAGATTGGTTCTACGCAATTTGACGATGAGTTGCTGGGTAAGATGAACAAAATCAATTTTTCAACAACTGCGCCTAAGTATGGACTTTTGAACAAACTACTGTCCCGTGGTGGACAGACTGTTTTAGGTTTGTCAGCGCTTGCAACTGGAGCTGACTTAATGAATGGTTATAAAAGTGGAATTGATGCTGGCACCTCACAAGTTGTGCGCTCGGGAACAAGCTTGATTGGTTTTGAGATTGGTTCTGCGGTTCTGGGAAAAATGTTTACTCGCGGAACAGTTATTAAGCTCTGCGGAACAATATTGGGTGGTGCTATAGGCTCTGACGTGATGGATAAATTCGCCGGCAAACAACTTGAACAAACAACCAAAACAGTAGTCCGAAATATCGGAAAATCGCTGAATATTGCTCACTTATCTCCAGAGTCAGCAAGTTGCCGACCTACTTAGTAGTCTCCCCAGTGCCCAAAAGGCTGAATCTGCCTAACATCTAAGGTGTCCGTCTGTGCGCGGGACTTAAGGATACAGCTTTGGTTAGACGAGTTGAGAAGCAATCGATAGTCGAGTGTCAGGATGCTGAGGCTTGTGGTCCTGACTTGGGCCCGGACGCTTGGGCCAAGCCGAAGCGATCTTCGAGACATAAGAAGCATGGGCATACTGAGCATAACTCCGAGCCTATTCATCAAAAGTCTGTGGAGAGTGATTTTGTTGACGCTCCAATTACTTCGGTTAAGGTGGGCGATCAAGACTTAGTCCTTTATGGTGGGGCCAATTGTTCGTTCCATGGGCACTTAAATCTCGATGATGGTATGGGCACGGTCGATAGTTTGGCCGAATCAGCCAATAAAGGAAAAGTCAAATGGATTGCCGCTGGAACTCTGCACAATCACAAAGATAGTCGCAATGGCGTTTCTCCTGATGATCCAAGAGCAAAAGATCAGCAAGGGGTGCCCAATGTTGTAGATAATCCCAAGTCTTACGCACAAATGCGTCAAAGGGCCGATCAGATTAGCCAGGAAGGCGAAACGCTGGTTTTTACTGGTTTGGAGATGGGCACCATCTCGAAAACAAATCACCTCATTGTCCTTGAGGAGCCAACGCTTTTGATTGCCGACTTGGATGGCAATACAAAAGAGTACCCCGTCAGACGCTTCATGGAGAAACCGAAGCCAACAGAAGATGGCGATCAGCCTGTGTTTCACTACAAGGTAAAAGATGGTCTGGCTGTAATTGACTTTTTTAGAACACACAACAGATCAAAAAACAGTATTCTTGCCCACCCTGAGGATGGCGCAAAGCAAGAGAAAGGCTTTCCTAAGGGAGTCAGTCCCGTTCACTATTTCATGGACTGCTATCCAAACCAGTATGAATGGGCAGCCAATTGCGGACCGTTCTATACAGGAATTGGCGCTATACAGGGCATGGGTTTAAGAAATGGCCCGGTAGAGCGCATGAGTCCCAAGAGCCTGAAATTGCAGCCGGTTTTTGGCTACAACGACACCGGAATAAAATTAGGCATTGTCTTTGAGCGCGATCAACATTACGGAGATGCTGCCGGTAGACCTGCCGGAATGGCGTTGTTAGTCCCTTCGGGAGACAAGAAGGTAGACAAGCCAACCTTGAGGGAAGCGCTTGGTGAGCGCCGTTCGATGGTTTCTACGTCCTATGATGATCTTCATGCGGTGACGATAGCCAATGACAAATATGTGATGGGCAATGTCATCGACCCGAAAGACATAGATAGTCTGCGATTCAAGGTTCTTATCGGTGGCAAGCTGGACCGTAATGCAACCTACAATGTAAAACTTTGGGCTGACACGGCTTTAGGTGATTTGAAGACAGCAACTGTTGTTGATGAGAAGTCTATTACCGGTGATGAACTCTTGCGCAATCATCAACAAGTGCTCTTCGACAATGTTAAGTACAAATCAAAAAACGGCAATGCCTTTGTCATGGAAATTGAGCGCACCTATTTAACAAATAATGGACAGACTGAGGTGGATGTTGCCGCTGCCACAACAGCTATATGGGTAGCACCCACAGACAGCGTACCAGCGCCATTGCTCGGAGCGGGTGCATGCAATGCGCCCCTACGACCAAAAAAACAAAAGCATTAAATCGCGTCTTACTATGGTAAGCGTACAGCGTGGCGTGGTATAGACCCAAAATCTATCACGCGATCGGCAATTTATTAATTGAAACAATGAGCCTCTAAGTGTTTTTTTGCCCCAAGGCAATGGGCATGAGTACCTTGTCCTAATAGCTGAAAGGGCAGGCAATTCATGTTCAACAAAGTGCTTTTAAAGTCGCTGGCTGTTACTTTGGGCTTTTCGTTAGTAAGCTCGTTGCTCCCGACCTTTACGATGGCGCAGGAAGGGCAGCCCGAACAAGCATCGGCAACTGTCAAGGAAGCTGATGGTTTGGAAAGCGTCGAGTTCGATACGCTATCAGGAACTGTGACAGTCGACTTGCCCGATGATATGTCCGAGACTGATACCATTTCCGGTTCTGTAATTGCAGAACCAAAAGGTGAGACAAAAGAGGATGTTCACGAAAACGAAGACACCCTGCAGGGCTATGTCGTCGAGATTGAAGAAACCCAGGAAGTGCAAGAGCCGGAAGAGCCAAAGGAAGAGCACAAAGAAACCGCAAAAATTTCTGAACCCGAAAAACCGAAAAAACCTTATCATCCAAGTAAGCCAATTGTCGACGCGCCGGCTAAGTGTCCACCTTCCAAACCAAAATGCTCGGAGCCTATTGTTTCAATAGCGCCGCCGGAAATTCACACCGTGCCCTATCGTCGTAATTCCTTTAGCTGTTTCATTCCGAAGAGCCATAAGAAGATTAGCGTCTGTATCAAAGACAAGAATGGGCACGTTGTTGCGCGTAAGCCGCTTTCATGTAACCCTACGCCACCGCCGAAGCCGACTAAATGCATCATCCCGCCAGCCGGGACTTGTGGTGCTCCCTTAAAAATCGTCGGTCCTTGTGACGGACGCAGCCTTACTTCGAAGGTTACTTGCAATGGGAAGAAGTGCGACACACTTGCTGAATCGCCGC
>JAKFVJ010000281.1 GCA_021732245.1 Candidatus Obscuribacterales bacterium
ACGTCCGAACGACACACTTTATTCCGTTGTTGCCAGAGCCGGTGGCTTTGGTGCAGGAGCAGCGACAAGATCAGTACTACTTAGCCGGATGAACCGTGACGGAACGGTATTTTCCAAGCGAGTTTCGTTGGCAAAGGGACTAAAGAACAGAGATTCTTTGGCTAATGCCCCAGTTCAGTCAGGCGACATCGTGGTCGCATCAACCTCACTTATCAAGACAGTCGGTGTCGAAGTCGCCAGAGCCGGTGCAATCACAGCGTTGGCAATGCTTGTTATTTACTTCAGCAACAAGGTGCATAACGTCAACGTAATCACCGATGAGGCGGGGCCTGGCGCCGCTGCGGCTGGCGATCCTGAAGCTCCCGCAGCTCCTTGATGAGCACTCTGTTTTTTTGCTAATTCTTTTATTGATGACCAAGTTGAGCTTTAAAAAGGGGCGAAAGCTTTTCCTTGATAAGATGCTCTGCCATTTTCAAGTCGACAGACTCCGCGCTTTCTATGCCCTGGCATAAAGCAGCCAATAGTTCGCTCTCAATTTGTCCGGCTTGAAAAGCCAGTTGATAATCAACATTTGAAAAAGTCACTAAACCATAACGAGAGATATACTTGCCGGCAAAGCGTTTTTCAAGTATTTTTTCCACCGCCTTTTCCAATTGGAAGCGACTGTCTGCTACTTTGTCGCGCATTTCTACAAAATTCTCAACCGCCATATCGGCAATCGCATCAGTATTATCCTTGCGCTTCTTATAGAACCGATTAAACAACTGAGCCCAGTCAATTTCTTCTCCGGCATCGCCAATAAGCTCATTCAGTACGGAGCAATCTTCAAAACCACAATTCATACCTTGACCGAAGAAAGGAACAATCGCGTGTGCCGCATCCCCAATCAACAGCGCATCGTCATTTCGAAACCACGGTCCACATTTAACCGTGTCCATATGTCCGGTTGGATTTTCAAAAAACATCTGGACTAAATTGGGAATTAGATTGAATGCGTCGGGAAATTCCGAACTGAAGAATTGATGCACATCCGCTGGAGTCTGCAATTTCTCGAAACTAACCGGTCCTTCAAAAGGCAGAAATAATGTGCAGGTAAAACTGCCTTCGAAATTAGGCAACGCAATCAGCATAAATGTCCCACGCGGCCAGATATGTAGAGCGTTCTTCTCCATCAAATACCCGCCTCCTTTAGCAGCAGGCATCGTCAATTCCTTGTAACCATAATTGAGGGTATCAATGCTGCAATGGTAATCAGAACCACGCATCATCTCGGTGCGGATAGTTGATGCATAGCCATCCGTGCCAATGAGTACATCAAATTGATGTTTTGTCCTAACCTTTTTATCTTCGTCAAAGACAGTGAGTACCTTGCTATCAAAATCAACATTGGCGGCCTTACCATTGAAATGGATGCGCACTTTTTGCGTAGCTTCAGCATGTTCTAGAAGCACTTTGTTCAGAATTTGCCGAGAAATGGAATTTATGCACTGGTCGTCGCTAATTCCATAGGGTTGTAGCGACAAATCTCCATTCTTGCTGTGAATCATTCGTCCGCGCATCGGAATGGCATATTTCATTACGTCAGCGTCCAAGCCAACCTGCTTCAGCGCATGAATACCACGTGTGGAAATAGCCAAATTAATCGACCGCCCCGCGCCGATTTGATGTTCGCGCAAATCAGCTCTCCGCTCAAACATCTCCACAGAAAAGCCACGTCGAGCAAGAACAAGCGAAAGAAGAGATCCGACAAGACCGGCACCGGCAATAGTAATTACTGGCTTAGCGGACATGCTTAGCTACGACCTGATGAAAACGATAAACATCGTAAAAGTTGTTATATAGTGGAGCCGGCGCCACACGAATGATGTCCGGTTCGCGGAAATCGCAAATAACACCCTGCGACTTCAATGCTTCCAATAGTGCTTTGGGATTATTTTTGATCTTCAACGACAGTTGGTTGCCTCTGGCTTTCGGATCTCCTGGCGTAATAATTGAAATACCAGACATTTCAGTGAGCAAATACTCCAGATAACCCGTGAGCAAATCACCCTTCTTGCGCAAAGCAGGCATCGTTGCCTGATCGAAAATCTCCATAGATGCCCTGAGTGCAGCCAACTGCAATATCGGAGGATTGCTTAATTGCCAGCCTTCGGCACCGGCAAGCGGATCGAATTTAGATGGCATTTCAAAACGTGTTTTCTTGTTGTGTCCCCACCAGCCCGCAAAGCGCGGCAAATCAAATTCGTTGCTATGGCGCTCATGCACAAAAGTCCCAGCAATACCGCCCGGTCCGGCATTTAGGTATTTGTAGCTACACCACACAGCAAAGTCCACGTCCCAATCATGCAACTGCAACAGAAGATTGCCGGCGCCGTGAGCTAAATTAAGTCCGACCAGGCAATTGACTTTTCTTGCCGCCTTAACAATGGCCTGGATATCAAAAGCTTGACCTGTCAGATAATTCACGTCACCCAAAACAATGAGAGCAAGTGATTCACCTTCCCTGGCGATGGTCTCCAGAATATCTTCTGTGCGCAAAGTAATCTCACCTGCACGAGGTTTGAACTCACCAACAGCAATGTCAGGATCAAAGCCGTGAAATTTCGCCTGCGACTGCACAGCATATTGATCGGAAGGAAAAGAATTTGCCTCGATAAAGATTTTGAATTTCGTCTTGCTTGGTCTATAGAAAGAAACCATCATCAAGTGCAGGTTAACTGTCAGGCTGTTCATAACGACAACTTCTGCAGGCTTAGCGCCCACTAGACGAGCTGACATTTCCGTGAGGTTCTCGTGATAAGGCAACCAAGGTTTGCGAGCGCCTAAGTGCCCTTCAACTCCAAATGCAGCCCAATCGTCGAACTCGGCATTGACATAGTCCCTGGCTATTTTTGGCATCAGTCCCAATGAATTGCCGGCAAAATAAAGATAAGGCTCGCCATTGTCTCTTTTGGGAAAGGCAAACTTTGAACGATATTCACTTAGTGGATCATCACGATCCATCGTCTGGGCAAAGGCTTCGCTGTTTTCGTACTTCACAGTTTGTGGAACGGCCGTCATACGCTTGTGCGTTCCTCCGTTTGCCCAAACAGTGGTATGCCAAAATCAGAATGCTTCCTATTCAGCCAGGTAAGCGCCGTTTCGCAAAGCAGGCGGTGCTTGGTCCCCGGCATCAAATCATCCATAGACTCAATCATTAAACCAGGCTCTGCCTCGCCCAGAGGAAATGGATAATCGGAGCCTAAGGCGACACAATTCTCACCAAGAACATCAAGTACATAGCGCAGTGCTCCCACATCATGTACAAGTGAATCAACAAAAAAGCGCCCACAATAATCACGCGGATTTATGCTGTTGTCCACCGCGCAGAGATCAGGGCGCGAAATAAATCCATGTTCTATGCGTCCCAAAGTCATGCAATATGCGCCACCGCCGTGAGCAAAAGCGACACGCAACTTCGGCAATTTCTCAAATACGCCGCCAAATATCATTGAACAAATAGCCAACGAAACTTCCGCCGGCATGCCGACAAGCCAGGGCAGCCAGTACTTCGGCATGCGGTCTTGCCCCATCATGTCCCACGGATGCACAAATATTGCCGCCCCTAATTCAGCTGCCGCCTCAAAAACAGGAAATAATTCCTTATCGCTTAAATTCCAGTTTTTGATGTGAGATCCAATTTGTACGCCGGCTAGTTTCAAATCTCTTACGCATCTTTCAAGTTCTTGAACAGCAAGTTGGGGATCTTGCATCGGCAATGTGCCTAGTCCGACAAAACGCTTTGGACTAGATGCCACAACACCGGCAATATGGTCATTTAGAAAACGAGACAGATCAAGAGCGTGCTCCGGCTTTGCCCAGTAGCTGAACATGACAGGCACTGTTGAAAGCACTTGCACATTGACACCCATCTTGTCCATTTCAGCAAGACGCACTTTGGGATCAAAGCAATTCGCCTCAACTTCACGAAAGAATTGCCCGTCGTCCTTGAGCATGCGTGCCCTGTCGGGTTTGTGATGCTCCAAAACAATAAAGCCGCCATAGCCATACTTGTCTTTAAAAGACGGCAAATCATGAGGCAGGATATGGGTATGAATATCTATCTTGTTCATTGCTTCGCTCTGGTGCCACACTTTTTACAAGTGCCGGCATCACTGTTGAAAAATCTTTCGAATATTGGCTGAAACTGTCCGGTAATATCAGTCAATTTGAATTGTTCTTCGTACAACTTTTCGCCGCATTTTTCACAATACCATTGCAGTGCGTCAATTTCCGTTTCCTTGCGCTGCCGCTCGATGACCAGACCTACAGTATTAGCAGGACGTCTCGGTGAATGAGGCGTATTAGCCGGCAAGAGAAAAATCTCTCCCTCTTTTATCGAAATATCCAAGGGTTTGCCGTTATCTATGACCTTGAGAACGATATCTCCTTCCAGCTGATAGAAAAACTCCTCACTAAGATTGACGTGATAATCCGTGCGGGTGTTGGGACCACCAACAATCATGACAATAAATTCGCGATTTTCCCAAACGCACTTGTTTCCAACAGGCGGCTTCAAGAGCTGTCTGTTTTCGGCAATCCAATTTTTGAGGTTGATCGTTGTAAACATGCCCTGTAGGACCTCCTAAGCAATTATCTCAGCTTTACGACGCCAGTAGCTGCACAGAATTATGCTTGGCAGCTAAATGCTCTGGATGTAGAATCTTAGGTCCGCGGAGTGCCTATAATCTTTAGTAATTTGCTGCCACCGCAATTTGCTAGTATTGAATGCCCTAACCCAGTAATTGCTTGTCAACAAGGAGACGGGCTTGCATTCATTTTCGTGGGCGCAGCTTTACAGCATTGAAAGATCGGGCAAGACAGAAGTTACGGTTGCCGGTGTAATTTCAGTTGTTGATGGCAATGCAAATACCTTATTGGAAGTCGGAGATGCAGACTACAGTCTCTGGACGCGTTCTTGTCTGAAGGCATGGCAGTTGCTGGCGCACTTACCCGTCCTGAGAGTTAACTATCCACAGTTGCAACCAAAGCACTTCGCGCTCATGATGTCTTCTCATAGCGCTGAGGAAATTCACCTCAAAACGCTGGACGAGATTTCAGACATCGGCAAAGTAAGTCAAGAAAAGCTTCAATGCCCTGCCACCTATCCAATGGCGCAAGCTGACAGAATTCACTTGAAGGATCAAGGTTAAACACCAAAATCCAAATACAACAATTGCAGCGGTAAGCACATGGGTTATCTTCTGGCGATGAAAGCCGGCAACTTAGCTTCGGACAATTATCTGGCTCCGGAAGGAAAGCAATTTGAACCACTAAGACAATTGCTGGCATATTTGTTGCAAAAGCAAAATGCAGAATTCCCAACGACAGTCGACGGCTGCCGCATACCTAACTACGCTTTTGACATTTCCGATCTGGCAAAGCTATATGCACAATTGGGCAATGACTTTACAGATAAGCAAATTGATGCGGCGCCAAAACATTTGCAGGAAATGCTTCGCGAGTGGACGAACCTACGTGCCTATATGCACGACTTCCCCGAAATTATCGGAGGCAAAAATCGCATTGATACTCGCATCATGCAAGGTGAACTGACAGAATCAAAAGATGTAGAACTGCTGGCCAAGCAAGGAGCCGATGGGCTGCTTGCTATTTCGATTTTGCCGAATTCCCAGTATCCGACTGGACTGGGAATTGTCGTCAAACTCGCTTCGGGCACAGATATGCATCACATGGAGACAATAGTCAAAGAGATTTTCCATCAGCTTGGACTACGACAAGAAGACAAAGCAGACCCGAAAAACGCTCATCTTCACAACAACTTTCATTTCGCAATTAGGGCAACAGCATGCAAGACTATGAGCTAATTGATATTTCCATACCAATATCAACCAAGACTGCTTGTTTTCCTGGTGACACGCCTTTCAGCAAAGAGACAACAGTTACACTCGGCAAAGACAATTGCTTCAATCTTACAAAGCTGACGATGAGTCCACATGTTGGAACACATGCGGATGCTCCGGCACATGTTGAAGGAAATCTAGATTCACTGACAGGCACGGCCGGGCTAATGAACCTGGCACCATTTATTGGTCCAGTAACAGTAATTGACCTGGCTCCTTTTGACGGCGAAATCTCGCTTGCAGTAACGAAAGATAAGCTGGATAAAGCAAACATAGAACGAGTTCTATTCAGGACGGCTAAGTCCATAAGGCACGAAGTGTTTGAAAACAACTATTCCTATCTTTCTGTAGATCTCGTGCAATATTTAGCTTCCAAAGGTACGAAGCTAATTGGTCTGGATACACCATCGGTTGACCACATCCAGTCAAAGACACTTAGCGTTCATCATGAGCTGATAGGAGCAGGAATGTGCTGGCTTGAAAATCTCGATTTAACAAATGTGTCCGAAGGAAATTATTTCCTGATCGCCCCACCACTAAAGTTTATGGAGCTTGAAGCTTCGCCTGTGCGCGCGATTCTATTGAAACAAAGAGGAGTCAAATAAGTGTTTAAACGTAAATGCTCCGTCATCGGTGTAATTCACCTTCCACCTTTACCTGGTTCGGCTGGATACAAAGGGAGCATGGAAGAGATTCTCGACTCTGCATTGAACGACGCGATGACCTATAAAAAAGAAAGCGTAGATGCGCTGATCGTCGAGAACATGCATGATGCTCCTTACTTAAAAGGCTACGTTGAGCCGGAAACAGTTGCGGCAATGGCTGTTGTTGCAAATGCTGTTAAGCGCGAGGCTGTGTTGCCGACCGGTGTTCAACTTCTAGCTGCTGCCAATCTTGAATCGTTGGGTGTCGCTGTTTCTTGCGGACTCGATTTCATTAGAACTGAAGGATTTGTCTTTGCGCACGTGGGCGATGAAGGATTACATGAATCTTCGGCAGCAGTCCTCATGAGGCGGAGAGCCTATCTCAAAGGCGAACACATCCGCATATTTGCCGACATCAAGAAAAAACATTCTTCGCACGCGATTACATCCGACGTCAGCCTCACTGAAACTGCTCGTACAGCGGAATTCTTCGGAGCCGACGGCGTCGTAGTCACTG
>JAKFVJ010000215.1 GCA_021732245.1 Candidatus Obscuribacterales bacterium
CCCCTGTTGTCGTTTGAGGTTCCACTATTCATTTTTCCCGGGAATTAGGGCATAAAACGCAAGTGGTATGCTTGAAGTTTAAATACGCGCGTTTATAATCGCTAAGAGGGAGCTGTAATGAGCAAATCGCTGTTTGTATCAATAAATCACATTCCTGTTAAACCAGACAGAGCCGGAGACTTCGAGCGGATGTTTAAAGAGCGGGATAGAGGCGTTGAGAAAATGGACGGGTTTATTAGCCTCGATCTTGTAAGACCAGGCACGCGTTCAATGATGGGTGGACCGGAGGTGCCGGGTACCGAATATCAGGTTTTGACCAGATGGGAAAGCCGCGAGGCTTTCAATGGTTGGGTTCACAGTGATGAATTTAAAAAAGCTCATTCAAGACCAGTTGACGGCACCATATTTGACGGCAAAAGTTATCTAACGCTGCACGATACAGTTGAAGGTGTTGGTGTCCAGAAAAATTCTGTGGAAGTCTAATAGAGATTTCTTACCTGACGCCGCTTCTTGTTGGATCAGCATTTGTTGCTAATTCAGCATCAGAAACGCCGGCTCCAAATAATCGGACGAATTTATCTTTGGCGGCGGTAAGTCCATTACCAGTTTTTTCAGCTGTCCATTGAATACCATTCATGGTTTTAACAGCACCAACCTGGCAACCATGTCCAACCCACTTGGTGCCTTCCCAAATTTTTGATCCGGCTGCAGCGCTGCCTTCTTTGATTGAAGTTCCGGCATTAGCCATAGTGTCCTTGAAACCGTTCTGGTGCGCGGTGCTCACCTTTTCTTTGGTGGCAGATGCTCCGGTGGCAACCTTTTCTCCGCCCCACTTCAGACCATGACCGATGGCTTTGACACCTCTAACAGTGGCGCGTGAGCCGGCGGCGATATCATATCCGGTGGCTTTTGTTGTGGTAACAATGCCACTGCCAATCTGTCCTAGTCCTTCTTTTATCGTTGGACGATCGGACGAAATGAGACTTGGTGTCTTCTTAATAGGTGCTTGCGCCTTCGGTGTGGTGGCCGGTTTGAATTCTTTTCTTTCAGTTGTTGTTGTTGAAGGAACTGATTTTAGAGGCGTCAGCGGTTTTTCCGCCTTGACTTCCGGTTCATCAAATTTGGTGTCTTTTGGTTTCGGCTGTTCTTCGGGCTCGAACAAAGTTTCTTTTTCTTTTTGTTTGGCGGCGATCTTTCTTTCTTTCAGTCGCTGCTTTTTGAGCTTGGGGTTTTTGCCTTCTTCTGATTCCTGCGTATTCTTTGGTGCCGGAACCATGAAATATGGATCTAGTACCGAAGACGCTGCATTTGCCGGCAGATTCATCGCTGCTATAACGCAGCCTGCCACCAAACCTGGCAACTTGTTTGAAACTCTCATCAGGTCGTTCCCCCTAGTCCAATCACGCACGTATAATTCCACCTGTGCTTTTATAGCACAAGCTAAGAAATGTTTCATCACTTTCTAATACCATTTGTTCCGGCTGCGTATAATTGGCATAACGCATTTCGAGGAGTTGTTTTTTCATGCAGGACTATCAAACAGGGCCGATTCTCTTTGTCGCTATAGTGCTTATCTGGCCAATAGTTCTAGCCTTTATGGGTGCTTACAAGGCTTTCTTTGCTAAATCCAGCGAAGAATAAAAACCGCCACCATTGGATATGTAATGCATATATCCAAATGCTAGAAGTTCAGTTTGTTCACTGTCGCTTGATCTTTGTGTGTTTCGTGTTCATGTCCGGCCGGTAGTTTGACTATCTCTACCGAACAAGGAGCATGTGATACGACTGCCTCAGAAACACTGCCTAATAGAAAACGAGTAAAGCCACGTCTGCCGTGTGAACCCATCACAATTAGATCGGCAGGCCATTCGCGAGCAGTTTCCAGGATCTTGTCTTTGATGTAGCCTTCGAAGACATCACTTATGACGTTGTCGGCGCCAAATTTCTCTTCGAGCTTTTTGGTGGCATCATTTACTAGTCTTTTCGCTGACTCGAGTATTTCTTTTTGTGCCTCCAAAGCTAGTGGCACGTAACTTGTGTGCCAACCGGCATATTCAGGATGGAACGGCTCGACGACAGACACCGCTCTAAACTTACTGTCTTTTGGCCAGGGCCGCCCCAAGACTGAATCCAGGGCCGCTAATGAGTGAGGCGAATCATCTATAGCCAACAGAATATTCATTGTCTTTCTCCTGCAACTACTAACTCGATCTTACAACTCTGCGCTTTATAAGACTATGGGAAATGGGTGCATGCGATGCGCCCCTACAAATGAAAGAGAAAATCACTACGAATAGCTATGGATAGTCACGCCTAGAGGGGAAGCCAGATGCGGCTTTCTGAATCATTATTAAATATGGGGGCAGTTAATCTTTGGGGTGGTTAACGATGAATTCCGGAGATGTTTGGAGCAGTAATTTTTACAACTTAGGACAAGCAAGTTTTGAGGCCGGCAGCTATGCTCATGCGGTCATGATGTTTTCCCAGTCGGTCAAGGCAAATCAAAACAACTGGCAGGCTCGTTTTTACCTGGCCCAGTCCTGCCATGCTGCCAGAATGTACGAGGAGGCATCCATCAATTTCAGGCATATTATTAGAGTCTGTCCGGATGAAGAGCTACGTCAGCAAGCATCCGTGGCTCTCAATTCAATTGAATCAACGAGCCTGGTGAGATGGTTGTTACATCCTTTACAGTCAACAAAGCTTTCAGCCACGGCCTAGCTTGCTTGTGCTAAGTTGAAAATACACATCCGTGGTAACGTTACCGATTTTTACTAGCTAAGTATCGGCATTACGCGTACCCACGGGTGTCTTGTTTTAGGCTTTATGTAACGCTCCGGTAATTTTGTAGATCCGACAACACATTTAGTGTTGTCTCCTTACCTTCGCTTGCCGGCCGGCAACCGGAGTGCGCTTCGCAGCGACCTGCTCATCGCAGCTCTTGTCCGACGACTCGCTGAGTCGTCTCCTTGCTTCTTCTTATTCTTTGCTGCCGATTAGGATGATGTTGGTGCCGATTTGGTATGGGAAGCCATTTTTCGGGTTCTTGATTTTGCCGTTGGCATAGAAGCCGACTGAGCCGGTTTTGAATTCGCGGGCTTCGGCAGTTAATGTACCCCAGACTTCGCCGCTGGCGGTCTTGAACTCAAGGACTAAGGCTGGCGGTGCGTCTGTGTCTCTTTTGGCCATGATATTTCTCCTAAATAGGTTTTCCAAGTTTACAGGAAACTGATACCACTCCTGAGAATTGAAAACTAATGCTTATTATTTGGGCACATATTTTAGCCGGATTTGGCGCCTGATGGATGCCGAAAAAGTAGATAAAATGGCTAAAAATGACCACCCGAATAGCTTGACATCTGCCTTAAAATCGGTTAAGCTTTGCCTGCTTCGGGCGTTCGGAGCATTTACTAGACAAACAAAGTACCAGAGGCTCCTTAGGTGGAGTTGGATGGACTTTGGCTGTGGGGATTTTGTTATGCGGAATAGAGACTTTTCTAGAAGGCGAGGTCAAAAAGGAGAATTCCTTATTGATGGCTCGCTTTCGATTGCCATGTTATTTGGACTGGTTATGCTGCCTTGTACCGATTTGGCTACTTTGGGCTTGCGTCACGTGTTTTTGTCGGCTGCGGCTCGCAATGCTGTGCACGTAGCTTCAAAAGCGAAGACGTTTGAGACCAGCTTGAACAAGCCGTCGGCCAAAGCTATTGCCGACCAGGTAGCTAAAGCTACGGCGAACGGATTTTCAGGAATTGATGTTGAAAGCGTGGATACCTATATTTTGGCCACTAATTTGGACACCCAGGAAACCATTCGTTATGCCGGCAAGCTACCGAGACCGGCTGACACAAGCAGCTATGTCTACAATGTAGAAACAGTTTTGACAGCCAAAGTGCATCCTCTCTTTACGCTTAATAAGGACTTGATGGGTTCGATACCTGGTCTGACGGTGCCTATGGAAGGCAAAGCTTCAGCTCAGGAATACTGCGAACACACCCAAGGACTTAACTATTAATAACCATGAGTAAGAAAAGACAGCTACGAAATTGCCGCGGCCAATCACTTGTTGTGCTGGGAGCATTCCTTGCATTGTTTGTGGTGGGTGTTCTCGGTATGTTCGCATTTGATGCCGGGCGAGTAGAAATTGCCCGCGAGCAATTGATGGGAGCCTGTGATGCGGCCGCCCTATCAAGCGTTTGCACTTTGGCAGGCTCGGACATAGCCAAAGCAAGCGACGCGCATACACATGCCATTAACTTGGCGATGAACTCGTTCCAACAAAATTATGTGATGGGTAAGCTTTTGAGTAATGCTACTCAGGGTGCCAAGGATGCTAATCCGGGACCAGACGAAGCGGTAGTAAATATTGAAATCCTAGATCCGCACAACAATTACCAGCCGGTAAGTGCCGGTGATCCTAGAGGCAAAGTCGTTAGAGTTTATGGCTCTTACGGTGTCGTGCCTGTCTTTGCAAAATTTCTTGGTGTGGACAAAGTTGTTGTGCATGCCAATTCGTCAGGCGGAATTCCACAGCTGGATTTGATCTTATGTTTCGATGTGTCGGCATCGATGGATGATCAAACCAAAGTTACATTTGTAAAACGTCAATGGGATCCTAGCGCGAACAAAATAGCTTATACAATTACTTCTACAAATGGTTCACCAGTTGGACCTACAGCTGAAGGACCAATTGCTGCTATTGTGGGAGCCCAACCGTCAGGTACAGCTGTTAATGGATTGTCACCACAAAATGTCGAGTGTGCTGATTATACAACCAGCCACCCGCTTAACTTCAGTGAGAGTACCGATGCCAAAGGTTTGCGCGGTGCGACTAATACCGGATCGCCTCCCGGAAATTATCCCGGACCTTCAGCGTCTGGTGTCGGTGGCGCGTTCACATTTACAGATGTGGTAGTAAATTTGGACGGCAATGTGAAATTCCAAGGTTTCAATAAAGACGGTTACGAATTTCCGGATGTGGCAACACTTGTGGAAGCAGCGCGCGGCAATTTAGAAAATGAAGCTGTGTTCCAATCTAGTAAAGCAAAACAGTCGCTGCCCTACATTACTCCCAGACCGGGTTATCAGGCAAAGTATCTGGAATGTGCCAGACCACAGCAGCAACCTATTGAGGATGGCAGATATGCCGCACAATACTTCCTCAATATTATGAACATTAATACTGATGCACACTTTGGTGTTGTTTCTTTCTCCAATGCTGCGGGACCAACAACACTGCCGGGCTACAATGTTTCACCTAAATACAATGCCGGCGGCACATGTGATGTACTCATACCGACAGTGGAATTAAGTCGCAACCAGAATAACTTCGCTGACGTAATGTCGGCAGTCGGTAGTGTGGAAGCTTATGGATCAACAAATATTGGGGACGCCGTAAATACAGCCGTCCAGCATTTGAAAGCACAAAACAGACCAACATCCAAACAAGTAATTGTCCTGTTTACAGATGGTATGCCTACACAGGGCGGACCGCTCAGTAGTGATCCTTTTACCAATGCACGACAGGCAGCTGTAAAAGCGCATGATGCCGGTATTCCTGTTTTCACATTAGGACTGGCACAAAACCAGGAAATCATTCCTTACGAGACGGCAATTCTCAATGATACCAATGACGATCCAGGTTCAGGTGGTATTGCCGCTATTTCCGGCAACGGTGCCAGATTCTATTTGGTCACGGATTCAACTAAGTTGCGTGCAACTTTTGAAAATATTGCTCGCCAGTTAGTCCAATTGATTGACACAGGGGTGGAAGAATGAGAAGGCGTAAGCAGAAAGGTCATCTGATGTTTGAGTTGCCGATGGCTACATTTTTCATTGTTTTGATTGCTTTGATAACGGCTAACATGAGTTTGCTTCTTTGGGGCATTAACTTCAACGATCGTGCTTGCCGCGATGCTGCCCGCTCTGCAGCGCAGGGAAGTGACTACGAGAGTGCACTTAAGCTTGCTAAAGCGTCTTTAAAAGCGCACCGCGCAGATGGATTTATGATTGAACAACCGGAATTATCAGCGGGTGATTTCGTCTATGAGGACTTTGGAGGGACAGCACCAGCTGATGTTTCCCCATACGTCAAAGTAAAGACGACAACGCGTGTGAGAATTCCAGCACCAATTATGCTTTTGGGCTTGGCTCCAACTTCTAACGGCTTTATGAACGCGACTTGTATCTATTGTTTCCCGATAGTCAAATTCAAACTTCGTTTGAGCTAACTCATGTGTTCAAGAAGTGATTCCTGGAAAAAGGGCGCATGCAATGCGCCCCTAGAAATGAAACGTCATATGGAACTCGCTTGAAACATAGAAGTAAGGTACTTCGACAAAGCATCCTGTCCACCTGATTTAATCAGGTCAATTACCTTGGAGCCGGTAATGACTCCATCGGCACCTAGTGCAATCATTCTCTTTGCGTGTTCTGGAGTTGATATGCCGAAGCCAACAAGTAAAGGTAGTTCCGTTGAGTTCTTAACGGTGCTTATAAGGTCCTGTAAGCGTTGATCAAAGTCTTCATGGGCTCCCGTGATACCGAGACGAGACACGACGTACAGGAAGCCCTCGGCTTGTTTTAGAATCAACTCCAGTCGTTTTTGTGTCGTTAAAGGCGAGACTATAAATATCTGCGCCAGTCCGTTTTGTCGTGCAATATTGGCTGCTTGCTCTGACTCTTCCGGTGGCAGGTCGACAATGAGGATGCCGTCTACGCCAACTTCCTTTGCTTTGGTATAAAAGGCATCAGTGCCGTATTTAAGAACCATGTTGTAGTAGACGAGCAATCCAATTGGAATTGTCTTGTCAAAAGTTCTGACTTCGGCAATTAAGCTCATTGCATCATTTACGCTAAATCCCGAAGCAATTGTTTCAACGGCTGCTTGTTGAATGGTCGGGCCGTCTGCAATTGGGTCGGAAAAGGCTATACCTAGTTCAAGGGCACTGGCGCCTGATTGAATCATGGTTTTGATAGTTGAAAGACAGGTGTTTCTATCCGGCCAGCCGAGCATCGT
>JAKFVJ010000152.1 GCA_021732245.1 Candidatus Obscuribacterales bacterium
AGGCGATTCTACCTCTGTGCCCGGTCGTTTAGACCGTTACCGGAGCGTACCGATCCGAACTTAACGCCTTCACCATAAGTTCATATGGTGTTCCGGCTGTTACGTTCAGCATGGTCTCCAGTATGGAGGGGGAGCAGCCTGACACAAGGTATACACCTTGCTCGTCCAGGCGTACTGGCTGATGGTTATTGCGGGAATTGACATTCCAGAAGACGATGGTCGGCAATTCATAGCCGGCCTCGTTGTACTGGCGTCGGATTCCATCAAAGTTGGTGCCACCGTTGGAGTCTGCTTCATCAAGCTCCATGTCCGACACGACGAAGAGAATCTTCGGCATCTCGGATTGAGGCACGGCTTTGGCTTTGGCCACGGCCAGTATCTTAGCGAACGCCGCTTGCAAGTTGGTGTTCATCTCCCAATGCGCTCTCTTGAGATTTCGTACCTTCTGTTGAAGAGTACGGCCTTCCACTTGCACTATTTCTGGACTTTCGGAGAAAGTCATAAATAGGTTGTGGTAGGCGCCCTGGTTGCGCTCGGCGATATACATCGCCAAGGAGATCGAAACTGCCATTGGCAGTCCTGACATCGATCCGGACACGTCCGCCATCACCAAACCATTAAATGGCTTAGTGATGTAATTTGGCAGGGCTTGCCATACCAAATCCAGCGTCGAGTCGTCGTCTCCGTTCAGCACCTTCCCGACAATGTCGTAAGGGTACAACGTACCAGCGTTGATCTTCGCTTCTCCCTTCTCAACCTTCTTCTTGAACTCAGCAAAGCGCTCTCCGTCGTGCTTGGCGTAAGCCTTGCGGTACAGAAGCATAGCTTTGCTTGGAACAGCAGAATAGTTGATTTCATCCCACTGACCGGCGCACTGCTGCCTTTCGACTACATTCAGCTTAGCCCGAAGAGCAGAAAGAGTTTTGCGATAGTCTTTTTCGGACAAGCCGAGAAACTTCGCAACTATCCTTCCTCGTCTCCTGGTTTCTGCTGACGATGTATTGATCGAAGGCAACCATTTCGCCATAAGGCTGGGACGCTCCGCTGCGAGATCCTTTTGCAAGGTCGCCTGGATGAACTTCAAGAGTTCATGCTTAAGAGGAGAGGCTACGTCAAGCAATTCCTCCAAGTCATCGAATCTGCCAAATTCAACGACGTTGAGGAAATTCTTGATTACAGTCTCGGGAGACTGTTCTGCCAGCCTCTTAAGGATGATTCTAAAAGTTCGGCGTTCTCCTTGTCCGCCTCTCGCGTCACGGATATAGAACAGGGCTTTTAGAGCCAAGAGCTGGTCATCTTCCCAAGCTCTGTCCCAGATATTGAGGATGTCGTCCTCTGATCTGGTTCTAAGCGCAGCACCGGTTGCGTAAAAATCCAACACTCTGCTTCCGGACGACTTGAGCGTCTCTGCTCCGTTTTCGGTATAGGTCTTGTTGCCCTCAAAACGAAGAGCGGAAGTGAACTGGTTGTTGAATTGGTTTTGCATAAGTTGAATACTCCCTAAGTTGGTGTAGTTAGAGGCCGGTTTGCCTTAGAAAGATGTTTAGTCGAAGTAAGGCTAGATGCATTTGCAGTTTCTGGATGAGACTTGATATTGCTGTGAGCACCTAAGGGCGAGATACGTTTTTTAATCGCGGATGTGATTTGGTGATTGCTGTGCGTATCTCAATGGATGCAACAACAAAACCGCTTCACATATAAGTGGAGCGGTTGGAGTTGCATTGAGTTGGAATTGGTTGTTCTGTAAGCGTTTGCCTGAGTGAATTGGGTTGATGACGTATGTAAGGTCAACCTAGTGTTTCGAGGCGACTTGAATCAAGTGACTTGTCGACTTCATACGTAGTTTTCCCATGCCGCTTCGGGTAGCGAGACTAGCGCGACGTGGCTTTGGACAACTGAGAGCAATTGATCTATAGATTAATTGCTCTCAGCGTTCCTACAGCTTATTTTTGCTCTTTCAATTTATTCTGAAGATTCGCTTCAGCTTCATAGAACATATTTTGTGGGATTCGGACTTTCACGGCAACGACTACGACGCGATCCGGCGTGACTGTCGACTGATCTTGCCAGTCGGTGGTTCGCAAATTGTCTGCAGTTAGCAAACGAAGGTAGTCCAGGTTATCCGTGCACTGATGCGCAACAAATACAGCGGCATCCTTCAACAAGTCCTCATCGGGCTTGTTTCGTAGGAAAACAACCGGCTCGTCAATTACTTGATAGGTGGTCCGATCAATTACAAGGGTTGCGTCCTTGGTGGGCACATAGTCGGTAATTGTATTGCTGACTACATGGTTGTCTGAGTGACAGATTATTAGTTGTTGTTTCATGTTCGTTTTCTCCCGTGAATGCGGCAGAATGACGTAGAAATTTTTACGTCATTCTGCTGCCTTGTGTATGGTTGATGTGGCGTCGCTATTCGGTCACCACCGAAGGCGCGTTGCCGGATGCATCAGTCTCTTGTGGGTCTCCGGTGGTAAGGTTCGGATAGTCTTCTTGCTTTTGGCACATTTTTTCTCCTGCGTGAGGAAAAAGGGCGCATGCAATGCGCCCCTACAACATCGTGAGGTGTTATTGCCTCTTCACTTTGTTCGATCTGAACAGAGCGTTTATCGTGTCGATCCATTCTTGGACGTAGGCGGGACTGCCTTCGTCTTCGGCGTCACCTTCGTCTCTGCTGACGGTGATGTGGAAATAGGCTTTTTCGCAGCGTGGTTGTCGCCAGGACATCACGACCCAGTCTTCATTGAAGCAGGCGATGCTTTCTAGAATGCAAAGCTCGACGTTTTTGCGCAATTCTTCGAGCTTTCCTTTGGCGCGCAGCGTTGGCGGCTCAGGGGTCTCTTTGGGTTTTCCCGCCTGTACGACGATGCCGGAAAAGATACTGCGGATGTATTGGAGTTCTTTTGCTTTCAGTCCTGTGACGATGACGGAGTGGTTGTCCTTCGTAAGTTTTGCCGTGGCGTGGTCTCCGTAATATGACTGAATTGCCACTTCAATCAGCTGGGCCGAATTGTCGACGTTGCCGGAGTCTTTCAACAATTCTTCTTTGCGTTGTTTGGACAGTCTTCTTGCTTTTGGCATGTATATTCTCCTTGTTGAAGAGAGGGCTGCCACAAGGCACCCTCTCGATTGGTATTGATCCGCTTAACCTCTTTGCTGTTTGTATTTGTGATAACCGCACCACTCCATGGCGCGCATGTCTCCGACGACTCCAGCGAGGAAAGTGAACAGACCTTTCTTCCAGCCCGGAAGTCCCTGGTACCACTCGCCGACGGTTGGTGGAAATTGATTTGACATAGTGTTGTTCTCCTTGTTGATGGTTGTACGCACGCGACATTCGGCTAAAGCTCGAAAAGGAGCTTTAGGGAAGGTGCGTTTCTAGTGCGGTGTTTATTTTGGCGTTAAATCAGAGTTGTTTTTGTAGAGCGAGAGTCATGTCACTCTAATAAATAGAGAAGTTCAATTTCAGTTGTTTGGTTGATTTGCTTGGTGGTTTTCCCATAGGCGGAGCTAGCGCGCGGTTTAATGTGGGTTTAGGTATAACAATATGTTATACTGTTGGTATAACCTCTAAAGGCTAGACTATGCCTCAATTTAAGACAGCAATTTCAATTGACGAATCGGTTTATGAAGCGATGGATGATGTCGCCGGGCGCTTGTCGATTTCGCGCAGTCGAGCCTTTGAACTGGCGGCTCGCCAATTCGTGAAGCGCTACCGAGAAGAGTTGGTTACTGCAAAACTCAATAAAGTCTACGGCGACAAGAAAGACAAAGATGACTTTGTAGAGGCAATGTTTGAGTACCAAACGGACATCATGGAGAATTTTGAGTGATAGAACAGGGCGACCTGTTTTGGCTGAACCTGGCAAAGCCGACTGGATCGGAGCCAGGATTTCGTCGTCCTGTGGTTGTTGTTCAAAACGATATGTTTAACAGAAGCAAAATTAGGACTGCAGTCGTTTGTGCTCTGACGACAAATATGAGTCTAGGCGAGGCCCCAGGTAATGTGCGATTGAACAAAGGAGAGGCAGGGCTCAAGCAGGAAAGCGTAGTGAATGTCTCGCAGATATTTACTGTCGATCGATCGCACCTCAAAGAAAAGATAGGCACCATTTCTACAAAACGAGTCGTTGAAATTATTAAGGGAATCGAATTAGTTATCCGTCCGGCTCTTTAAAGTGCCCCTGTATCGCGGGCGAGGGCATTGCCTTTGTATATGTCCTAGGTATGTTATGACCCTAGTTGGCGGGGCTTGATTTCTAAAATCTCATGTTATACTTGCATCCGTAAAGGCTGAGCCCGTCTGAATTTCAAAGCTTACGGGAGCTACTCAAAAAGCAGCAAGGCGCACTTACCAAGTTGACCGACATATTAATAGAAAGAGGTGCCAAGTCCGGCTAAGTAAAAGCCCAGGACTTCAGTTTTGACCGGCTATCGCGCCAAATCAACCTTAGAGTTATGATCGAATCACGGAGATGATTTCATGGAATACATCCCACCTGCAGACGACCTATCCTCTTTTCTGTCCATGCTTCCGGACAAAGTTAAAGCGAAGCTTGAGAAAGACACCGACGGACTTGTCGAAGTCGTATTGGATTTAGGGCGAAAACCAGAAGCCCGCTATCACGACAGGCACGCGGTCATTTTGTCGGATGAGCCAGTAAGTGAATTAGATCTTGAATTTGCGATAAAACGCATTGGGCAATTTTCCGGAGACAACCGTGCAGGTATTGAACGTACTCTGCACCGCATATCTTGCATGCGCAATCGCTCAGGCAAAGTAATTGGTCTTACTTGCCGAGTTGGTCGAGCAATTTCCGGAACGATAAGCATCATTCGTGACTTGGTCGAAGGCGGCAAGTCCATTCTTTTCTTGGGACCACCGGGCGTCGGCAAAACAACCAAGTTGCGCGAAATGGCGCGTGTGCTTGCCGATGAGTTGAATAAGCGTGTTGTTGTTATCGATACGTCTAACGAAATTGCCGGCGATGGCGACGTGCCGCACCCTGCAATTGGGCGCGCTCGTCGCATGCAGGTAAGTCATCCGGACCACCAGCATGCTGTGATGATTGAGGCGGTGGAAAACCATACGCCTGAAGCGATCATTATTGATGAAATCGGCACCGAGCAAGAGGCAGCTGCTGCTCGCACAATTGCCGAACGCGGCGTCATGCTAATTGGCACGGCTCACGGTAATGCTTTGGAAAACCTGCTCAAAAACCCAACCTTGGTTGACTTAATTGGTGGCATTCAAACAGTAACTCTCGGTGACGACGAAGCTCGCCGCCGCGGTACACAAAAGACTGTTTTGGAACGCGCGCAACAACCGACTTTTGAAATCTGCGTGGAGATACTTGATAGACAGACGCTTGCAGTTCATCGCAACGTGGCTGAATCCGTCGATCAACTATTACGTGGATGGAAGATTCATCCGGAAATTCGTCGTCGCGACGAATCCACCGGTCAAGTTGCTGTCCTTCAGCGCGAAGTATCGCCTGTGGCAACCGGTCAACATCAAATGGACCATGTATTCCAGCCGGAGTTCGAGCCGCAGCCGGAAGAGACGCACCTCAATATCTATCCTTATGCTGTGAGCAAAGGTCAGTTGGAGCGTGTGGTTAAGACGTTGCAGTTGCCTGTTAACGTGGTGAAGTCCATTGACGAAGCCGATGCGATACTTGCCTTGCGCAGTTACGCGCGAGCTGGTGCGAAGATTCACTCACTTGCCGAAGCGCGGAGCATCCCTGTCTACATAGTGAAGAGCAATAACACGCCGCAAATTCAAAAAGCGCTGCGCGAAGCTTTGCACTTAGACACGGAGCAGTACGGTTCGGTCGACTGGGAATCGGATATCCAGGAAGAATCCGAAGTTGCTCTCGAGGAAGCGCGACAAGCAATCATGCGAGTCATTGATAGACTCGAGCCGATTGAACTTGCCCCGCGTAGGTCCTACATACGACGTCTGCAACACCAGCTCGTCGAGCAGTACAACTTAACCAGCCGCTCGATAGGTGACGAACCAATGCGTCGCCTCCGCATTTTGCCACCAGCAACAAGTGACAAGAAGGTGGGGTACATCTAGTCCAGAAAGGAGAAATGATCTCTTGATTCAGGCGGAGATGGTTTTTACATGACCTTGTTTGCCGTATTTGACAATAGAATTGTCTCTAGTAATTAGGGCGCACTGTAATGTGCGTGCCGTTGCTACAATCATCTGATCGGCTGGATCTTTGTGAAAATTCCCAGGCAAATTGCAGCTGTCGGCTACAATTTCAGGAGTTAGGGGTGCGAGTTTAAGTCCTGGTGCAGCAAGTGCGCTTGTGAGCCATTGAGCGGTAGGCATTTGTAACTCAATTCTCCCAAGCTTTTCCAGCATGGCAATTTCCCACATGGAAATTGCAGGAATGAATATCGTGCCGGTTCGGCTTATTGACTCTAAAAGTTTTCTAGTGGTCGAAGAAAGGTCGGGATTGCCTGTGGCCAGCCAAAACCAGACATGGGTATCAAGAACTACTGGTTGCTCCTCAGTCATTAGCATTCCATTTGACATTGATTGGAGCAGTAATGTCGCCGTTAACTTTTGCTGTTCCTTTCATAAACCCAAACAGGATTGGCGGCTTCTCCTCGTATGGGATAAGTTTTGCCACAGGCTTTCCTCTCTTAGTAATAACAATTTCAATGCGGCGCTTTTGTACATCGTCCATTAGCTTGAGGCATTTGCTCTTGAATGTTCCTGCTGCCAACACTTCTTCCTGTTTTTTCATACATCACCATGGTTATATGTCTATGGACATATACTGATTTTAGCAGATATGATGATAGGACAATTCTCCTATGTCTAGTAGTAGAAACACGCGATAAAAAAGCCGCTTGAGCATGTCCCATTAGTCGTTGAAAATTGCAGATGACCTCCTCTGGCAGGCAGCAAAGCCTGTAAGGTTTTGGTTGCAAAATCACAAACCCCATAAAGGAGGTCATCATGAATAAATCATCCACTCC
>JAKFVJ010000290.1 GCA_021732245.1 Candidatus Obscuribacterales bacterium
CATGCATATGGACTAGATATGCACAACATGTGGGTACCGGCCAATGTAATTCCAGTTGTTGTACTCGATGTTTATGAACACGCATATATGATCGATTACGGCATTGATAGAGCTAAATATCTTGACGCATTTGTCGCCAATATCGATTGGGATATTTGCAACAAGAGATTTGCTATGGCTCGCAAACATCCAGGTGGACCAGATTCCACCACTTAATGTGTAGGCAACGGCTTATGTCATCCTGAGGAGCAAAGCGACGAAGGATCTCATTGCTTAAGCTACGAGATTCTTCGTTACGTTGCTTCGCAACTTCACTCAGAATGACATTAACGAACCGGAGTACAAATTGAACTCGACCGAGTTTCCTAAAGACGCAAGACAACCGGCCATTCGTGTCATGCTTTTACCGCGTGACACGAATGCTGCCGGCACAATCTTTGGCGGCATTATCATGAGCTATATCGACTTAGCTGGTGCGGTGGAGGCCGGCAAGCACACGCAGCATCGTATCGTCACTGTGGCCATGGATGGCGTTGTTTTCAAGCATCCAGTGCGCGTCGGTGAGCTCGTAAGTTTTTATTCCTCGACAGTCAAAGTAGGCAACACGTCCGTGCGCGTGCACATTGATGTTGAGGTTGACCGTAAGGGCGAAATTATTCACGTGACAAAGGCGGATCTAACCTTTGTCTCAGTTGATAACCAAGGTAATCCAATTCCACTGAAGTAATGACCGCAAATTGGTTATGATATTCAACTGTGAAGTTGGACGGATCACCCATGACATCGCCCGTCGATTTGCCGGAAAATTTAGAACGCGTCCGCCTTTATTTAGGCCAAGGATGCGGTAAGACAACTGCTACTTTTGGCGTGATCTTACGAGCTATTGCTGCGCACAAAAATGTCTCCATAGTCTTCTTCGACAAATTGGAAGAGAACTCCAGCGAAGGCAAAACACTGCGTTATTTAGCTGAAGCCTCCAACGGATTCGGAAAGCTCTCTGTTAATTACACAGGTGTCAATCGTATCGGCACAGGACCTAAAGGTAGTTTCCGTCTCTACAGTTCACCCAATGGACTTCTTCCTGAAGACACAGATGCGGCCCGGCAAGGACTCAACTATGTTAAGGAAGCACTACAACGTGGAGACGATATCGTTGTCTGCGATGAACTTCTAGACATTGGTCGGGTCGGCATCATCAACTGGGATGAAATAAAAGCAGTTCTCGATGAGCGTAAAGACCCAACGATGCTTATTCTCACAGGCCGTGTTGCGCCTGATTGGCTGACTGAACGCGCCACGACAATTACTCAAACAACACAAGTTAAGCACCATGGTCGTGCCATCGTAGGCGTCGATTGCTAAGTCCTTCCGGCATTGAGCTTAAGCCCACAGATGCCGACGGAATTTCTCGCGTCGAAATAAAGGACAGTGGCAGTAAACAATTACTTACGTGGGATCGTTACGTAAGACTAAACGCAGCCTCGCAAGCCATAAAAGCTACCGGTTGCATAACAGTTTTAGACGCGGGCGGATTTGACGGAGCGCTTGGTCTTTTTCTTCCCGATAAAAATATGGATCTCATTGATCCAGCCACCACAGGCGGCTCGGTGCTTCAAATTCCTGCCGCAGATAATTCGTATGACGTCGTAGCGGCAGTAGATGTCCTTGAGCACATCGACCCCAAAGATCGCGCAGGCGCTCTAAAAGAATTTGCACGTGTCGCCAAAGACTACGTAATCCTCAACTATCCATGCAAGGATTCCAAATCCGCGCAAGAAGTAGTTCTAAAATTGACCAACAACCACTTAATTCGTGAGCATGTAGAGTGGGATTTACCGGACAGTAACTGGGTTTTAAGCGAACTCGCCAAATATAGTTTTGTCGGCACCGTTAAACCGCATACAAGTATTGCGATCTGGATTGGGCAATATGTCAGTCTCAATCTGGCACCGGATACAGCAACTGTGCTCAACGAACATCTCATACAAAACTATGCTGACGAGCCGACATCGAGCGCTCTTTATCATTTGCTTGTCTGCAAGCGAAATTAGATCAACCTACAATAATTTTCGGTCTGCGTACTGGATTTGGTTCCACCTGGCGTAAAATTTCTCGCGTAATAGGCGCAGTCTCACCTTCACCAAGAAAGATGTACTTAATTACATACGCGATTGGATTGCCTTCCGTCCAACCGAAATACACTTGAGGAATTGCCTTCGTTTGGTTGCGAAGATATAAAAGTATCGCCGCAATAGTATTGGGCACCGCATGGCTTTCACATCGTAGAACACGCCGTCCATCAACCACATGTCCCGTCACATTGAGAGCCTCACCGCCGAATTGAGACGGATCACTTACGCTGACTTCCAAGAAAATAAAACGTGCTTCGTCGGCGGTCAGTTTGTGAATACGTCGCGTTTCGCTTTCCTTGTCGGCATAATCCATGCCACCGGGACGATGTGCCAGCAGGCTGATGCCTTCGGGAGCACCCAATTCCTCATTCACAAAATCCTGAGCAACTTCATCAAACCGTACCTCGCCTACTCTCAATTCAAATGAACGAACTATGCGCGATGCCAGCGAAAAGATAATAATAGTTCCAATGAAGAAGGACGCAATATGCAGACCTTCAGGGCGCTCAATCATGTTGATTATCGCTGTGTAGACAAACACTACAAGAATAGACCCAAACAAAATTTTCTTGCCCAGTCCCTCTTTCCAAACAGCCAGCATGACGCCCAATGCTGCCGACACAAAAAGCACCAAGACACCGGTTGCATAAGCACCAGCTTGGGCATCAACGCTTGCCTTAAAAATAAGTGTGACTACAAACGTTATGGCTGTGAAGAAAACAACCAACGGTCTCTGCGCTCGAGTCCATTCCGGTGCCATACCGTAACGAGGCAAGTATCTAGGCACAAGATTCAATAATCCTGTCATGGCAGATGCGCCGGCAAACCAAAGAATAAGAATCGTGCTTATATCGTAAATTGTGCCAAGAGTCTCACCTAAATACTCATGCGCAAGATAAGCTATTGCTCTTCCATCTGCAGGTCCACCTGTTTGATAGGCTTCCGGCGGAATCAATACGGTTGTGACAATGGTACTCCCCATGAGCAAAATAGCCATGAGAATAGCAGCGGTTAGTAAGAGTTTTTTTGTGTTTTCAATTCTGCCATGAGGTTTATCGTGATCGTCATCTGGATTACCCTTGACCAAAGGCATCACCGCTACGCCGGTTTCAAATCCAGACATTCCCAATGCCAGTTTCGGAAATAAAAGTGCAGACACGCCAACCATAGTCCAAACGTTACCAAACGAAGCGAATAGACCAGAGTGCCAATTTGACAAAACCTGCGGGTGCGCAGTCAATTCCATAATCGCACGACCAATTACTACAGTGTTGCAAACCAAATAGAACAACACTATTGCCACTGCCAGTCCAATCGCTTCCCGAAAGCCGGCAAGAAAAATTCCTCCCAGCAAAGCCAAAATGAAGATCGTTAGAGCGACTCTATCCTGTAAATACGATGGCCAAATTGGGTTTTGCAATACATGCGCAGTAGCATCTGCCGCCGACAAAGTAATAGTTATAATAAAGTCAGTCGCTGCGAAACCAAGCAGTATTAAGACCAAAGTCTTACCCGACCAACCTGGCAACAAACGCTCAAGCATTGCCACACTACCCTGTCCATGCGGGCTTTCCTTAGCAACTCGTGCATACAGCGGCACCAAACCAAACAGAGTTATTAGGACAACGAGGAAAGTCGCGATCGGAGACAATAGACCGGCAGCTAGTAATGCGATGCCCGGCTGATAACCAAGCGTAGAAAAGTAATCTAGTCCCGTAAGACACATTACCTTCCACCACGAATACTGTTCGTGTAGGTGCATTTTGCTATTTGGGCGAATGCCTTCAAAAAACCAGCGTCGTATTTGATTCTGCGGTGTCAATGCCCTGCGCTCAGCGGTAACCACTTTTTCCCTTCCAATTTGTGACTCAAAAAGCCCTAACTTGGATAGATTCCCAAGTAATTCCCATTTAACTGCACTTCTAATCAAGGAAAGATAAAGGGATGGTCTGACTTATCAAGAAAGTGTCAAGGGCGGCTTAAAATTACGCAATTAAAGCCACTAATCGTCTGTTTTAAAACGATAACCGATGCGTGGTTCCGTACGAATGTACATTGGTCGAGCCGGATCGTGCTCAATTTTGCTTCTTAAATTTGCCATGTGAACCCGTAAAGTGTGAGTGTCATCTACCTGATCAGGTCCCCACACTTTTGCTAGGAGTTGACTGTGCGTCAATACCCGATTCCGATACTGTATTAGGCACTTCAGGAGGTCATATTCCTTAGGCGTTAGGTGAATTTCCTCATTACCAACAGTCACGACTCTATTTACATAGTCCACCTTAAGATCATTGATCTCAAAAACAGGATCGGCAGTGTCCTCGTCATTTCCTAAAGAACGGCGCATGACGGCGCGCATTCTGGCAAGCAATTCGCCAACACCAAATGGCTTTATCAAATAGTCGTCAGCGCCAAGATCTAATGCGCGAATTTTGTCATCTTCTCTATCTCGTACGGACAAAACAATAATTGGAATTTTCGTCCAACGCCGGAGTTCTTCACAGACGGCAAAGCCATCTGTACCTGGCATTGCCAAATCCAATATGACAATGTCCGGTGGTCTTTCAGCAGCAAGCGTTAAACCTTCCTCGCCATTGGAAGCTGCCTGAACAGCGTAACCAGTTCGTTCTAATCCGGCACGCAAGGCTCGTCTTATTTGTGGTTCGTCATCAATAACAAGAACTTTCATTTCGCCTGTCCTTCAAAGGCTGTCTATTAACAACTTACCGCAAGGTTAGGCTAATTGTGAAGATCGAACCGCCACCTTCTCTGTTACGTGCAGCGAGGATACCACCATTGGCCTGAACTAGTCCACGACATACGGCTAAACCGATACCAAGTCCTGGTACCGAACTTTCCTGCAATCCAACACCCCTATAGAAAGGCTCGAAGATATGTGAAATATCTTCCGTGGATAGTCCTCGTCCTCTGTCCAGTACTTCTATTAAGACTTGCTGTCCTTGCTTGCGTGCAACTATTTCCACCGTACTATCAGCAGGCGAATATTTCAGAGCGTTTTCCACTAAATTCTTCGTGACCTGAACCATTTGCACTGAATCTATGGAAATATCAGAGATGTTGGGATCAATGCTGACAGTAATACGTTTATTGAATTCCTCACTAAAATGATCAAGAACCATCCCGACTAGTTCCGAGACAGGCGTCGCTTCCAGCTTTGGCCGCCAGGCACCTGCTTCAAGTCGAGATAGATCAAGAATATTGCCGATTAGTCTGTTCAGCCTGTCTGATTCTTGATCAATAGTTTGATACAAACCTCGCTGAGTCTCCGGATCGAAAGGTTGTCCTTCAGAAAGCAACGTTGAAACAGATGCCTTAATAGCAGTCAGTGGGCTTCTAAAATCATGCGAGACCATGGAAAGTAATGCAGTCTTGAGCCTGTCGGCATCAGCAAGCGCGGAGGCTTCCGACTGTGCTTTCATCAAAGCATCACGCATTGCGACAAGTTGACCGGTGACGACTGCAGCAAAAAGAAACATACACAGCGTTATCCACTCCGCCGGCGATTGAACGGTAAAGGTATATCGCGGTGTAATGAAAAACCAGTTAATTGTCAGGAACGAACAAATAGATGCCCATACAGCAACACCACGACCGGCAAATAGGGCCGTTATGATCACCACAAACAAGTATAAAACCGGCGCATTAGCAGCAGTATTACCCAAGCCAAGTTGCTGCATCAGCACAGTGACTAAAGCCACACCTAAAGTGGCGCAACAAATTTGAATCGCTAATTTACCCAGTGAACGAATGGTTTTAGTTCTTGTAGGCGGACGGCGAAGTTGACTTTAGTGATGCTGCCGGAGTAGTGGCAACAATTTCCTTATTTAACACTTCAACAGCTTTGAGCAATTGAACATCTTTGCCATCGGTGGGGGCACGTTTGAAATTACTGAATGTCGGATCAATCCACCAAGGACCTTTTCCTTGTTTGTAATCATCTTCCTTCAAAACAATTTCAAAATCAGGCACGATACCAAGCTTGTTGATATCGGTGTCATTTGGTGTGAGATAACGAGCAATCGTCACATTTATACCGGAGCCATCGTCAAGTCTGTTAATAGCTTGGACTAACCCCTTACCGAACGACTTCTGACCAATTAATTTAGCGCGTCCATTGTCACGCAATGCGCCGCTCAAGATTTCACTGGCTGAAGCTGATCCCGGATTGATTAAAACAACCATGGGTAATTTGCTTACCGAGCCGGAATTGGCCATCTGCGATGTTTTGTAACCGTCAGCATCAATTGTCGAAACAATTACGCCGGAATCGATAAACATATTGGCAATATCAATTGCATTGGACAGTAATCCACCGGGATTGTTTCTCAAATCAAGAACAATTCCTTTGATATTTTTGCCGGCCAATTCCTTGATAGTTTCACGCATTTCCGCGTTGGCTTTCGAAGAAATGAATGTATCAAGTCGGATATAACCAATACCGCCCGGCAAAACAGTATGGCTAGCTACTGCCTTAATTGGAATCTCAGCGCGAGTGAGAGTAATTTTCTTCTTTTCAGTACCGCGAGCAATAGTGATTATCACCTTGGTGTTAATCGGTCCACGAATCTGTTTTACAACTTGATCCAGCGATTGTCCTTTGACAGGCTTGTTATCAACTTCAATAATTTCATCACCCGGCATGATGTTGGCGTTATAAGCCGGAGTATTTTCAATTGGAGCAATTACAACGACTCTCTGCTCTTTATTCATGCCAAGTTGCATGCCTACGCCAAAAAGGTGAGCCTCTATTTGCGATTTCTCTTCATCAAACGCATCGCGATTTAAAAAGCGTGTATAAGGATCGCCCAAACTGGCAAGCATTGTTTCAATGGCTTTACATGCG
>JAKFVJ010000435.1 GCA_021732245.1 Candidatus Obscuribacterales bacterium
CCCGGTCATACTCCGGGCAGTCTCTGCTTTGAACATGGCGACCAGGAAAATATCCTCTTTGCCGGAGATACACTGTTTCACAGATCAATCGGCAGAACCGACCTTTGGGGCGGCTCTTTTGAACAAATTATCAAATCCATTTCCGAACGTCTTATGACACTAGAAGACTCAACTCGAGTCATACCAGGACATGGCCCTGATACCGACATCTGGTCAGAGAAAAAAGAAAATCCTTTCTTGAGCTAATAAATATGTCGCAGCCTTTCCTAATAACCGGCGCAGCCGGCTCAATGGGTTCAATTGGTCGACTTGTCGTGGAGATTCTTCGTCAACAGCAACTACCGGTCAGAGCACTAGTTCACAGACTTGACGAAAGAGCAAAAATACTCAGCAACATGGGAGCTGAAATAGTGGTTGCCGATCTCACCAATGGTGCGGAGGTAGTGCAGGCGCTTCAAGGTTGTCGCCGCATGTATTTCGGCATGAGTGTTTCGTCTTCATATCTACAAGCGTCGGTTATTGCGGCAGCCGCCACCAGACAAATTCCAGACTTTGAAGTCTTAGTCAACATTTCGCAAATGACAGTATCGCAAATGTCGCTCGAAAACATGACAGACTCACCTCAGCAGCAGCAACATTGGCTCGGAGAGCAAGTACTCAATTGGTCAGGTGTACCTGTTGTACATATCAGATCAACCGTATTTCTCGAGCATTTCTTTTTCTCTGCAATGGCAGCAGCTTCAATTGCTAAAGACGGCACAATTGCACTTCCTTTTGGACAAGCAAAGACTTCACCAATTGCAGCGATTGATGTAGCACGAGTAGTGGCAGCTATTCTAGTGAATCCGAAACCACATCTGAACAAGGTATATGAACTGACAGGCGCACGCTCTGCCACCGTGAGCGAAATAACAGAGGAATATGCTGCGGCACTAGAACGGCCCATTAAGTACATCGATAAACCTTTCGATAGATGGCACGACGAAGACCTAGTACCCCTAAATCTGCCTGCACATGTCTACAAACATGTAGTCACCATGGCGAAACTGCACGCGCAGAATCGATATGATCGCTCCACCTCTGATGTTTTGAAGATAACCGGACAACCTAGTATGAGCATTCGTCAGTACGTTGAGGCTCATCCTGAAATATTCAGCTAAACTGTTGACAAATTAGCATATTTAACCTTGTCGTTAATTAACCGTACGGTATAATACGATTAGTTATCCGGATAAACCAATGCAGGACACACTAAGTCTAACGTTCTCCGCCCTTGCCGATCCGACCAGGAGAGCAATACTGCAGCAGCTTTCCAAAGGAGATGCTACGGTTTCAAATTTGGCTGAGCCGTTTCTTGCCGATATGAGCCTCCCAGCTATAACCAAACATCTAAAAGTCTTGGAAAAAGCTGGACTGATTACAAAAGGTAGAGACGCACAGTGGCGCCCCTGCAAACTCAAAGCTGACGGCTTTAAAGAAGCCACGGACTGGATGAAGGAATACCGCATGTATTGGGAAGAAAGCTTTGATCGCCTTGATGAATATCTAAAAACAGTAACCACGACAGAAAAACAAAAAGGAAAGAAAAATGCCCGTAACAAGTAAATCTAACGAGATCAAAATCATTCGTGAATTTGATGCGCCACTAAAAATGGTATGGGATGCTTGGGCAGATCCAGAAAAGGTAGCCAAATGGTGGGGACCACGCGGTTTCACGATTACAACTCACAGCAAAGATTTACGACCTGGCGGTATGTGGCACTACACAATGCATGGACCGGAAGGTGTTGAATACGTCAACAAATCACAATATTTTGAAGTAGAAGAATTCAAAAAGCTCGTTTACGACCATGGCGGTAATGACGAACAAAAGCCGCTATTTCGCGTAACAGTTTTATTTTCTGAGTCACACGGCAAAACCATAATGGATATGACGATGACTCTGCCGACTCCGGAAGCTGCTGAACAAACCCGCGGCTTCATCAGGAAAGCCAGCGGCGATTCAACCTGGGATCGCTTGGCAGAATATTTGGATCATCAGTCATTGAACAAAGAAACATTTGTCATTAATAGAACATTCGACGCGCCAATTGATCTGATGTTTAAGGTTTGGTCAGAGCCGGATCATTTTGCTAAATGGCTGGCACCAAAGGGCTTTGACATGACTTTCATTCGTGCCGACATTAGGGAAGGTGGAAGTAGTTTCTATTACATGTCAGCTGCCAACGGACAAGGCAAGATGTATGGTCGCTGCGAATATCTGAAACTCGAAGAGCCAAATCACATTGTCTACAAGCAACAGTTTTGCGATGAGAATGAAAATATCACTCGCCATCCTATGTCCAGCACATGGCCGGAAACAATGCTTACGGATGTGAAATTCACTTCTGAAGGTCCTGATAAAACTCGAGTAACGATTACTTGGGAGCCTTCCGGCATTACAACACAAGAAGAGATGGATACCTTTGTCAATGCTCGCGCCGGAATGACTCAAGGATGGACTGGCTCTTTCGACAAGCTTGAAGATTATCTAGCCCAGAGATAATTGGCTATTTGATCTTCTCTAGCAGACGCAAAAATTCATTCGTGCGTTTATCGATGACTTTAGCAATAGATTCAACCGTTTGATTCATATAGCCCTGTTGTTTGATGTCATCCAGCACCTCAGGCAAGGACGCTTCTATATTTTTGATCAGCGCTTCGCAGACGTTTTTAAATGCTGGAATACGAATATTTATACGGCTGCATAAAGTCGACCAGTTATCCGAGCGAATATTATTCATGTCTGACTGGCCACCGATCGACATGGCCATTTTAGTCGTTGCATGGCTGTAGATCGAAGTGCACATAACATCATAGTTAGGTGAAAGTGAGATTGTTCCATCGTCAAAATGGATAATAGAAAAGTTTTTGGCATGACAATCGGCATTGCCGACGAGGTAATTGAATACAACGCGTCTCACCAATTCCAATCTATCGACACCAGGGAATGTCACTTGATTCAATAATTCAAAACAATCTGTCAATGTAGGTCCGCCGTCCGCCTCGTACTTTTTCGTTGATACAACGCCTAATGCCTGGCAAAAGTCTTCCTGGTGTATGCGTTTGATTTTAAGTCCAGGCTCAAAATGTCTATCGAATCGTTCAATAAGAAGGTAATTGATACCTCCTGCCGATTCGAGTTTTACATTGGCAGTTTTCAGCCCGGCTCGTTGTGAAAGAGCCATGCAAAAATATTCATTTTCTACAGAGCCTTCAAGACCTCTAATAGGCGGCTTGAGAATGTGTGTTGTCGGGACATCAGGCAATGGAATGCATAACTCGTCTTCAATCATGCACAATGCAGCTTTGTCCTGCACACCGGCAAGAGAAATCCGCACGCCGTCAACTCCGGCAAATAACGGTCGCTTGGGCAATTGTTCTAAGTGCGTGTGGAGTTCCTTTTGATTTAGCGGATGACCTTCAAGTTTGTAGAAAGCGTTTTTTCGCAATGGCTCGGAAGGTTCAGTTATTGATACGGCGCCGGCGCAATCAAATCCAATTTTTGACAGGAGTGAAAAACTACTGTTCGAACGCAGTCCATACAGTCTGGCGATAAGCTTTTTTGTTTCAATAGGTTCCGGTAGTAACCCACCAAAAAACGCTTCGCAGGATTTATTGGTGTATGACTCTTCGCGAACAGGCATACTGAGCGAAAGAGGTCTGTTACTGTCTTCGTAGCTGAAAAGCATGCTTCCTGAATGAAGACGAAGCGTGCCAACAGATTTTTCGCCTAGGCGGACCGACAAGGTATCTTCGCTCATGGCTCACCACGTCTTTCCGGACTCTTTGCTTCAAGTGAAATACCCAACATTTGCGCAACTAGAATTGCCTTTTCAAATTCACAGGTCGGCTTGCCTTTTTCCAGGTCGATGATGAACCTTTCTCCACAGCCGCTGGCTGCAGCCAAATCCACCTGGCGAAGGTTTTGCGCCTGACGGGTTTCTCTAATTAGTTTGCCGAACTCGCCGGCATTTTTTATTTTCATCGCCGCACCACCTTACCGTACGGTAAGTCTAATGGCAAATAAAGCATTTTGCAAGTCTTATCTTCCCGTACGGTAAGCTATACCCACAAAACGGCGATTAATAACTAAGACCTTCCCGTACGGTAAGCCTGGTTATTTACCCGATTTCGGCAGCGGGATAGGTGCAGGCTCATTCTTATAAGGTACGGGGATATATTGCACTGCCGATCTCGTACTGCTTTGCTGTGGATAAAGATCCATCAAGTCATAAATGTCGGCAGGCAAACCTGTTGCAACAGGCAGACCCATATCTCTGGCGTCTTCAAAAGTAATTGGATAATCGTGTGTCCAAATACCGGAGACAAGGCTCTCAGCAATTTTAGGCACCATTGCCGGATCAACTTTTGGTTGCGGCACATTATCCAAAAGAACTTTTCTAACTAAGGCTTCCACTTGTCTCAAAGCTTTATTGGCGACATCGGCATAGATCAAAAACTGCTCTGACATTTTGTCGACAGGCTTCGCCTCAATTACTTTCAATAGACTTACAGCCGGATATTCTCCTATCTGTGGATCAATCGGACCAAGAACGGCGTTCTCGTCCATCACAATTTCGTCAGCGGATAAAGCAATAAGCGTACCGCCGGACATTGCGTAGTGCGGCACATAAACAGTCACCTTGGCACGATGACGACAAAGAGCTGAAGCAATTTGCTGAGCAGCTAAAACAAGACCGCCCGGCGTGTGCAAAATGAGATCAATCTGCATATCGGAAGGTGTTAAGTGAATAGCACGCAATATGCGCTCTGAATCTTCAATGCTGATGTATTTAGCAACAGGAAAGCCAAGAATACTCATCGTCTCCTGTCGGTGAATCAAAGCGATGACACGACTGCCGCGCTGTCTCTCTATCTTGGTCATCAAACCATTGCGACGCATTTCTTGCATCGATTGAGCAATCATTGGCATGATCATTGCAACAATGATAAAAACCCAGAGAATATCAGTCATGTTCAAACCTCTTAATTAACAGCGGCGCAATAAAGGGCGGAATTACAGGTAGCAGTGGTAAACAAACGTTCGCACGGAGCTCCTCTTAATGGGCGATGCAAAACATCTTCGCGACTTCGCGTTGAAACCAGAAATCCAAGCGAACGATGCTCCTCAAGAGCTGTCAAGCTATCTTCAAAACTTTCTTCTACAATAAGTTCGTCCCACTCAATCGATAACGACTTAAGAGTCTCAACAGCCTCTTTCAAAAGCTCTTCCGGCTGTTTGGCAGGTGTTTGATCAATTGCAGGATTACTGACTTGAAAAATGTTGCTATTGGCTGAATGCGTCCAACCAAGTCTGGATGCCACACAAAGTATTTGCATCTTTCCGGCAATTAAGGGAGCCAACATCGTAATGCACTTCATGGACTCGTCAGAACCATCAAGCAAAAATGCGCAAGTTGGTTTGGACTCGTCACTTAGCTGATTCGACTTTACTTCGCGGGCCAAAATGAGAAGAACTTCCTGCTCAACTTGCAACAGTTGATTGGTAACGGTGGAATCCAACATCAGCTGCTTGGCCGAATGAGGTCCCGGCGTTGTAATTATCACTGGCACATGGGTGTTCTCAGCTAACGCTTTTATTTGCGAGCCGGCCTTGCCATGCTCAATGCGAATCTCAACTTTCGCTCCGGCTTCTTCAAATTTCTTCGCGAGAAATTCCAAAAGGACCTGAGACTCCTCCGCTGCCGTCTGCGGATAGGTCTCTTCAATGCGTCCTGTTTTGTCACTCATCACAAGTTCAGATGACGGTGAATCTACAACATGCAATAGAGTTACAGTACATTTCGACAGGTGAAAATACTTGATCGCAAGATCAACCGCACGTTGCGAGTGTGGTTTCCCATCAAATGGCAGCAGTATGTTCATTGACCTTTAGATTTACCGGATTTGTTTTTCGGTGTCTTCCCGCCCGGTGTATCCGTACCTTCTCCAGTTTCGATCATAGACAGGTTAATGCCGCGGCTGGACAATTCAGCCAAATAAAGCTTGACCGGCACATGAATTTCTTGAGCCAGAACACCTTTTTCTTCAATGTCTCCACGAGCCATCATTTGAGCCACAATGGACAATGGGAAAGCATTCATGCGCGCAGCCGCTAAAATTCCTGCACCTTGATCCATATAGTCCATGCATTCCCAAACCATTTCTACAGGCTTGTCGTCCTTAAGTCCATTAATGGTTACTCGTATCAAAACAACGTCAGGCTCAGTCGGTGCGTGCGCCTCAATAAGCTTGTCTAGCAGTGCACGCGGCGCAATGGACACCCCATCAACCTTCATCTCAGAAGCAGAGAAAAGTCCAAGATCACGCAAGAGTCTTACTTGCGAACTGTAACCTGGATAATGCAGCATTTTAAAATCCAAGTTTTGAATTTTGCCGGCCATTGTCCATGCCAGACGCGACATGCCGCCGGATGTATTGAATGCTTCCAGATGCCCGAATGGTTGCGGAAACTCAATAGACTCAACTTCAGTTACTGAAGGTAAACGCAACATTTTGCCATCGCGAATGAGAGTTGATTCCTCAACAAACTCGTTTATCAAACGCTCGCTGGAAATAATAGGTGTTTGCGAGAGTTCAACGTTTGACTCAACGGGAAGCGCACCTACAAGAAAGCGAACTTGATAAACATCCATTTCCTGCATCGCCGTGGCGGCAAGTATGGATACCATACCAGGAGCCAGACCCGCACCTGGAATAATTGCCACTCCGGCACTTTTTGCGACTTCATCTAAGAGGAATTGCTTGCGCAGCTCTTCTTCATCACCACCAAGATCACAGTAATCACAGCCTGCTTCAAGTGCAAGCTTCGCCAATTCATAGTTGTGTCTAGGTGACAAACAGGAAATAACTACATCAGAGCGAGACATCAGCCCCTTCAGATCGTTTAATTGAGAGATGTCCAGCGCGCAAGGGACT
>JAKFVJ010000439.1 GCA_021732245.1 Candidatus Obscuribacterales bacterium
TGTCTTCTCTCTTGGCTATCGAGATGAGCTTGGACGTATTTGCCTGGGATTTAGCTTTGCCAATTACGTACGCTTTTTTGCCGGACCTTACTTGGGCACGCTCTGGCGGTCCCTGATATTGGCAGGGTCAACTACCGTTGTCTGCCTGATTCTAGGATTTTTGCTCTCCTTATGGCTGGCCTTTTGTGTGCCTAAAAATAAGCAGAACTTGTTCATGATGTTATTGCTCATGCCTATGTGGACGTCTTTTCTGCTGCGCATTTATGCATGGATGATCATTTTGAGACCGACTGGTTTATTGAGCGGATGTGGAGAATTTTTTGGTGTCCATATGCCTACTATTCTCTACACGCCTTGGGCAATTATGCTCGGCATGGTCTACAACTATTTGCCGTACATGATTTTGCCTGTGTTTGCCGCCTTTGAAAAATTGGATCTAAAACTTCTGGAAGCAGGCGCAGATCTAGGGGCTACCCCGTGGCAGTCTTTTTGCAAAATAACTTTGCCCCTGTCTGCACGCGGTATCGTTGCCGGTGTCATTATGGTTTTTATCCCGAGCTTGGGCGATTATGTAACTCCTGATCTTTTGGGCGGAGCAAAAACAATGTTCATCGGCAATCTCATTCAGAATCAGTTTTTAACCGTGCGGGACTGGGCTTTTGGCTCAGCTGTTTCAACCGTGCTTATCATTATTGTTGCTTTTGCTGTCTTTGTTTATTTGAAATACGCCGATACCGATTTCAGCAAGGCCTGATTTTTTTGAGAAGTGAAACTAACCTGTCATAGTCATCTCGAATGAGGTGGGAAAGCGCCTTGCCTGCGTCCACTAAAAATGCATGAGAGTTTTTCTGGAACATTTCAGCTTGTCTGATAGTGGCTGCTAAAAGTTCATCAGTAGGCACGCTTACGACATTTGTTAACAGACGCAAAAATCCTAAGTCTTCTGTTATTCGCACAACTTCAGAAGGTTCTGCTAAATAGACAAAGTCGTGCACATCCGGCGGCTTTGGCGGCAAATACATGTGCATGTTTCCATCTTGTTCAAAACCAATAATGCTTGCGTGAATTTGTGTTTGCAGAAGAGAGAAAATATGCGGCTGCTCGACTTTCAATTCTTGTCTGCTTAATCCAAGCGCCGATGGTTTATGTTGCGTGTCATAAGGGCCTGTAATGATGTTATAGACAATAGCGTAAGATTTGAGCCCTTCCTCAACTGATTCGACACGCAGAAAACTACCGAAATTTGGACGCAACATTTCCACGTGGTTGCCGTCTTTGTCTTTTGACCACAATTCAGTAGTGAAGTCCGTAATTGAGGATGAAATCACTTCACCGACAGCGTTTACCTTTTGTTCGTTAGTTTTTGCGCTCAAGGTATTTCCTGGAAGTTGCAAAACGACATCTCTAAGTAATATTCCACGGCGGCAAGATTATCTTCGCTTGGCAACATGGAGCTGTCATTACCAGTGACTTTTAGGCTTATTAAGAGGGAAGTAATAAAGGATTTTAGCTTTCAATTCCATAGTGTATTGTGGTCTCTCCTGCGGAATGACCTGTCATCTCCCGGGTGTAATTGAAACCATGTACTAATTAGGTAATCTAGGAGAAACGAATGAATAACCTCAATAAAGTTCAACTCGCTGCAGCATTGGTTGCCGCTTTGGGAATTGCTTCTCAAGGATCGGCTTCGGCTGCTGACAATGCCGGACTCGGCGTAAGCGAGAAGAACTCACCTTCACAAATCTCTCACAGCAAGTCAACATTGAAACTTGCCAAGAAGGAGAAGAAAACCGAATCGACAACGGAATCGAAGGCGGAAGGCTCCGACAAAAACGCTGAAAAGACCAGCGAAAAATCGGAAAAGACCGCCAAGAAGGAAAAGAAAGAGAAGAAGGGCAAAGAAGGCTCCTGCAAGGGTAAAGAAGGCGCTTGCAAGGGTGGCGAAGGTGGCTGCCACGGCGGCGAAAGCAAGTAATAAGAAGTAGTTGTGCCTACAGGGTTTTTGAAGCTAAAACGGCAACTGCCAAAGCTAGGAATTGGCTTGGGTTTGCGTCGTGATATGGCGGCAGAAACACTTGAGCATAGAGCACAAATAGGCTTCCTGGAGCTTGTTCCGGAAAACTACATGGGTGTGGGGGGCAAAGCGCGTGAAGTGCTTCTCAAAGCAGCCTCCGCTTTTCCCCTCATCTCTCATGGCGTAAATCTTTCCATTGGATCAACCGATGAGTTGAACTTGGACTATTTGAAAGAACTAAAAGCTTTGCTTGATGAATACAACATAGCTTGGTTTTCCGATCATCTTTGTTTTACCAGTATTGAAGGTGGCTACTTACACGATTTGCTGCCGGTGCCGTTTTCTAAGAGCACCGTAAAACATATCGTTGAGCGCGTAAAACGCGTACAAGATTTTGTCGGTCGTCCGTTCCTTTTGGAAAATATTTCCTATTACATGTACTTGCCTGGACAAGACATGACCGAAGGTGAATTCACAACAGAGATTCTTGAACAGGCTGATTGCGGCTTGCTGCTTGATGTAAATAATGTCTATGTCAATGCCGTGAATCATGGCTTTGACGCCCATAAGTTTTTAGACACTCTTCCTCTGGAAAGAGTTGTGCAAATTCATATTGCCGGTCACAAAATGGGCAAGGAAATGATTATCGATACACACGGCTCGCCGGTAATTGAGCCCGTTTATAAACTTTTGGATTCAGTACTTAGAAAGACACCTGTATGTGGCGTGCTCTTAGAACGCGATCAAAACTTCCCCGATTTTGATGAAATTGTGACTGAGCTTGCCGAGATAAGGAAAGTCGCTGAAAAAGCGCAGCCGGAATTGGTTAGAGGTGATGAACTTGTCCGTGCTCACTAACTTAGAAAAAACTCTCAGCATACTTTGGACAAATGAGTCTGCCCGCTCAAGATATTTAAAAGACGGGCAATTGCCTGATGGGGAATTTTCTAAATCGATTGCTGAGGCAATTGATGAGCGTGGACTGCGTACTTATGCAGAGCTCATTGCAATTGGGCGCAATGACTTAATGCTTTCTGTGTATCCTGGTTGTGCGCGCTTGCTCAATAAGAAATGGAAAGAGACATTAGACGATTATTTTGAGACCTGCCCGCCTAAACATTACCGTCTGAATATGTCTGCAGCCGATTTCAGTCAATACTTGAAAGATAGTCGCCTTGATCTTTTGCAAAAGTTTCCCTACTTAAGCGATCTTGCCGATTATGAATGGATCGAATTGCAACTTATGGAAGATAAAAGACAGGTGAGTCCTGAACCGCATGAGCCGCTTAGCCGCCCGGAGCAATTTGAAAAATCGGCACCTATTGTTAATCCAGTACTATCTTTGCGTAACTACAATTATCAGGTACCGCTTATTGTTGAATATCTGCGTGACGGTGAAATGCCGCGCAATATAACACCGCGCGAAATTATGGTTGCAGTTTATCGTGATCCGGAAACTCATATGGGCTGTTATGTCGAAGTAACGCCCGGGATTGCTCGCGTAATTGAGCAGGCTCAAAGCACACCTACCTCTTATGCTGATTTGGCAACTCTGGCAATTTCTTACAGCAAAGCAAGCAATCCACAGGATGCCTTGTTGGAATTTTTTGAAGTTGTTGAAAAATTGCAGTCTCTGAAATTATTTATTGGCACGCAGGCTTTGTGAATTTGCCATCAAATCCATAAATCCGCGACCGAGACAGGCGCCTCCGTCTGCTGTCAGAACATCGCCATTTATATAGGCTGCTTGGTCTGAGAGAAGGAAGCCGGCAATTTTGGCCATTTCGTCAAGTTCGGCAAATCTTCGTGCCGGAATGCGGTCGATGACTTTTTGCTTTGCGTCGGCGTTATCGAACAATAGATTCTTTGATGCCGCTTCTGTAATCATTGGACCCGGCGCAAATGCATTTACGCGTATTCCGCGATGACCCCATTCAACGGCAAGCGTGCGAGTCATGGCAAGCACACCCGCTTTAGCTGCTGCGGAATGTACAACGCCTGGGGCGCCTGCCCAGGCATAAGTAGCAATGATATTTAGTATTGCGCCGTGCTTTTGCTCCAGCATGACTTTTCCCACAGCACTTGTGCAATACCAGGTGCCATTTAAAACTATGCCGACAACGGCGTTCCAACCATTTACGGTCAGCTCTTCTGAAGGCACAGCGAAGTTGCCGGCGGCATTATTAACGAGCATATCAATGCGGCCATAACGCTCTATCGTTTGTGCCACCATTGCTTCTACTTGTTCCGGATGGCGAACGTCTGTTTGAATTGTTGTCGCCTCAATTCCTTTGGATTTGAGGTCTTCTTTAGCAGAAAACAAATTCTTCTCGTTGCGGCTGGCAATTACAACGTGTGCACCGGATTTACCCAGCTCTTCGGCAATGGCTTTGCCTAAGCCGGTTGAGCCACCGGTGACAATTGCTGTTTTGCCTGTAAAGTCCATCTTTGTGCTCATGACTACCTTTCCTGCTGAAGCATTAATGGTAACAGGACAAGTCCCCTCGCTTGCCCCATTTTTGTATCTTCGTCAATAATCAATCTCAGTCGCTGCTAAATAGTTGTTTGAGCTTCTTGAGGGCAACCTTTCCATAGCAGTAGGACGCCACGATAGCTGTTAAAAGAGCGCCAAAAATCCAAACTAAAGTTGCCCGTTGTTCAATGCTTGCAGGGTCTTGTGTTGTCAGAATAATGCCGTCTACAAACGGCAACCAGTTCGGTGGATTCATGCGATAAGAACCATCGGCTTCTCGATCTATAGTTGTGTAGGCAACTACGTTCGCGTTACAAGGTAATTCTAAAAAGTAAGCTGATAGGACATCTTTATTGAGGTATTTCATTAAGGACTCAGGTATTGCTGAGTCCTTAAATGGTGATCTGACCCAACCGCCTTCGGACAGATAGTTCTGATTTGCTCTTCCACAACGTAGGGTTATCTTGCCAGATTCATCCGTACAGTCAGTGTCGCCAGTCCACACCACACTTCTGGGGCGTCCTGTTTTAAGCAGTTCCAGCATGACTAGAGCAAGTTTTTCACCTTTTGGCGTAACGTAGACAGGGTCACTGGTTGTACGCAGATTTATTCGTACAATCTGTCCTCTGTCCGCCACTGAATCAAGATCGGATATTGATATTGGTCTGGCGAGATAACATAGCGGGTTTAGCAAAAAAGGATAACTGAATAAAAACCCTATAAACCCGATTTGCATTACATGGATAAGAATCACTACAACGTTAGGGTGGTCTTTCAACTTGGGAATAGATTTGGAAATTTTGCGAGCTGAAGTTTCAGCTCTGGCTGCTTCCTCTCTGTGTCCTAGAGATCTAAGCGCATTGCCTTGGATTTCTAAGCTGGCGGCATAGTCCGAAGAAAGGGTTCCAGTTATTTTTTCAAAAGTCTTAGCGGCTCTTTTGGAAAAATCTAGGGCTCGATCATTTTGTTTTATTTCTTTGGTGAGATATGCTAAGTTGAGCAAAGTGTTCGCTGTCTTGGGATCGTCTAGTCCTAGTGACTCCTCACAAATACGAAGTGCTTTTTCTTCAACGCTTAATGCTTCTGAATATCTTTTTTGGAGCCAATAAATTACCGCAAGGTTGTGCAGTAGGTCGATTGTTGTATTGCCGTCCGGCTGCAATTTCAGGCGTGATTCAATCGCGTTCATCAACATCTGTTCGGCAATCGAAAGATGTTTATTGGTCCAGCCTAAAGGTACATCAGCTATTTCATGTATGCCGGAATCGTGTAATAGATGCAGCACTATATTCTTGCCGCTTCGATCTACAACATCTACAGCTTCTAATTCGGTCCATCTTGCTTTTTTCCACTTAAAAAAACGACGATATTTTATTTCAAATTGGTCGGACACGAATACCGGGCCGCGAGCCAGTATGCAAATTCCTAAGACGACAAATACTAGACAGCCGGTAAAAACAAACCATTTTTCGTTGTGGCTGGAATCCAAGAACAAAGTGCCTAAGGTGCCTGCGCCAAATAGGACAATTATGTACCAGGAGGTTAAGGGCGACGTGTGGCATTCAAGCTTCTTCATATGGGCGTTATACCCTTTGGGAGTCCTGGCTGCTCGGAATTGAACCGTCAGAATCAATTCTCGCGCTGATACCAGTGGAGGTTTTTGAACAGCAACACCAAAAAGGCGTTATTGGACATACGTCTGGCTTGGTAGACATATGTCCGGCGGTCAGTTATAATGAAGTTGGAGTGAATAATTATGCCTGGAACAATCAATCTCGATCACCTAGCAGATGCCTCTTTCAATGAACAAGTCGTAACGCTAAGAGAACTTTTCGGTTTTACCCAGGAAGAGTTTGGTGAAGTACTGGGTGGTTTAAGCGCCAAGACCATTCAAAGGTGGGAGCAAGACGGTGAACCAAATCCGCGTACGCAAAACAAGCAAGCCGTAGTGGCTCTAAGAACTATTGCAGAGGCATTAGGAGATCTATTTGAACCCGATGTTATCAAGGTGTGGGTGGACCGACCGAATAAGGCTTTGGGTGGTGAACGACCTAGAGATTTTGCGAAGAAACCAGGTCATATCTATGTAATGGCAAATTTGCTTGGAACACTCGGACGCTGATGCCTGTAAATACCTCAGCTCTACATCATGTCAGTCCGACTGCCGTTCGGGGGAAATTCTTTAGGCTGATTCGCAGGCGCTTTGCTCACGAGCCTCTATCAATGTTTGGTTCAATTGAAGAGGGCGGAAGATACAATGTAGTTGGACTATTTGGTGCCCTGTACCTGGGATTTGATCAACAGACTTGTGAAGCGGAAGTCTCTCAAGGAATAGCTTCAGATCTTCCATTTAGACCGGGCGCATTTATTTTGTGGGATTATGATGTAAATTTGCAATCGGTAATTCGTCTGGACGATCCAAGTGTTCGCACTCAAATTGGTATCACTCACGAGGAAATCACAGTTGAAGGTGATCATCAATGGGCTAGTAGC
>JAKFVJ010000080.1 GCA_021732245.1 Candidatus Obscuribacterales bacterium
GCACAAGCTCGCTTGCAAGAAGTTGTGGTGGCATATGATTCTGCCGTCAAAGTTGCGGAGTGTCTTGCTTCTAATGCTGTTGAGATTGTGCCGGGAGTAATGCTTGCTGACTGTACTGAACAACCGGTTTTTGATCCGGGAACTCTTCTGCATTTACTTGAGCAAAGACCAGGCTGCCGTATCACCGTGCTTAAAAAAGGACTAGGACCAATTGCTGCCTTGCATGGTGTTCAATATAGTTTGGCGGTTGCCAAAATTTACCAGAGCGAAATAAATCTGCAGAAAATACTGCCGGCTGATACCAAGTCGGGTCCACAATTCGGCGTTATTACTAACGTGTCATTTCTACTTCATGTTTCACAGGATGTTTTTGCGGATGCCGTTCTTTGTCAACTGCGCGACCTTTCAAACAACTGGGTCCGAGAGGGTCAAGCGAATAACGAACGTTAAGGCGGCTAGCCAGACCACAAAGACTTAAGAGCTTAATAGTCAGCCAGGAAATATCTAGTTCAAACCATCTAAATCCGGCGCGTGCGGCGCCTGGATAAGCGTGGTGATTGTTGTGCCAATTGTCTCCAAGTGTCGCTAGTCCTAGCCACCAGACGTTGACGCTATCATCGCGAGTGGCGAAGTTTTTATAACCAAGCATGCGTTTGTGACAAACAAAATTGAGGAAAAACGGCACTTGCTGCACGAATATTCCGGCAGCGAGACTGGCTAAGGCTATTTTCCAGCCAAACAGAAGCCACAGCACTCCTCGAAAACCAAAACCTACTGCAGTATTGGTTAGATGTGATGTATGCCAGTTGTTATTTCTTTCAAGTAGCTTATACAGTGGATCGTTGAATATGTCTTTTGCCTGTGCGGAAGGATTTACATGCTCAGGATAGTGTTTGGCAAATATCCAGCCTGAATATGCTTTGGCGCTTCCGAACCGTGGACTGTGCGGATCTCTTTCCGTTTCAGTGTGCCGGTGATGGGCGCGGTGCATGGTCACCCACCAGATAGGCGAGCTTTCAAAGGCCATGTAGCCGCCGATTACAAAAAAGTATTCGACAAACTTCGGACATCTAAAGCTATGGTGAGCAAGTAAGCGGTGATAGCCAACCGTTATGCCTAAAACATGCCAAACGTAAAAAACAGCGAACCAAATGAGTATTTCCTGCATTTATCACATTCCCGTCAGGATTTGACCTTGGGAGTGCCGGCACTGACCGCCAGACACGCAATGCGAGGAATTTCTCCATATTTCAAGCACGCTGGGCGTATTCTAGTGCATATATGCCAGTCTTGCGCTGCCTTATTATCATAAATGTCGAAGTTAATGTAAGTCTGCAAGGCGCTTATTTACTTGATTCCGGTGCATTAGTGAGCGCTGTGTCATAATGGAAGAGTCCGACCTTGGATTTCCTCGGACAAAAATTTACGGCCGACAAACTTAGGACCTGCCTGCTGGACCACAAATCCTCCTTTAAGAGCCAATCGCTCAATGTAGGACTAGGTCATGTCGCAAGATCAAGATCGCTTAAGAGTAATTCTAGATAATTCGTACGACGGCTTCATTTCCATGAACGCCCAATGGTGTATTACGGACTGGAACAGGCAGGCTGAGAAAACCTTAGGTTGGCGTAAAGCCGAAATAGTCGGGCGGAACTTGTCCGTCATCATTCCGCCGCATTTGCGCAAGCAATATTTTCGCAGCCTTGACGATTACTTCTTGAACAACGACGCCGGCATACTCAAGACGTCGACAGACTTATTTGCTATTCACCGTGATGGGCATGAAATTCCCATTGAAATCGGCATTTTTAGGATCGAAGCGGATTCGTCTCACCTCTACTGCGCGTTTGTACGCGACATAACTCAGCGAGTACGGTCCACTCAAGAGCTGGAACAACTGGTGCAGGAACGAACCAAGAGGCTTACCGAAAGCAACGATGAATTGCGACAATTTGCCAAAATTACGTCGCATGATTTGCAAGAACCACTGCGGGCCATACAGGGCTTTGCTAATTTGTTATTGGAGACTACTCAAGGGAAGTTGGAAAAAGATCCGACAGACTTTGTTGGTTACATAGTCGAGGGCACGCAGAGGATGCAACGACTGGTGCAGTCGGTTCTTGTGCATTCACAAATTGGCTTTGATGGCTCAATCAACTATTCAACTAATTGCAATTCTGTAATTGATGAAGTGCTTATCGATCTAAAACAGGTCATTCAGGATTCTGGAGCAATTTTGGAAGTCGACAGACTTCCCAATGTTGCAGTTGAACGAACACAAATGATCCAACTGTTTCAAAACTTGATTGGCAATGCCATCAAGTATCGTGCAGTGCGTGCACCATCTATTCACATTACAGCTGAACGTAATTGGAATCAATGGCTGTTTTCCGTTACCGATAACAGTATCGGTATTGATCCCAAGTATGCAGAGAAAATTTTTGATATGTTTGCTCGCCTGCATAATAAGACGGAATATCCCGGCACCGGAATGGGACTGGCAATTTGCAAGCGTATTGTTACATCACACGGCGGCAGTATTTGGGTTGAATCAAAACTTGGGCAAGGGTCCATCTTTCTATTCACTCTACCAGTAGCGAAAAGGACAAGGAAGAATAAAATGCAAGAATCCACCAATACAGAACAACCTATTCAAATACTATTAGTCGAAGACACTCCCTCGGATGTGCGACTAACCGAAGAAGCGCTGAAGCGATCTGATCTGAATTACAAAATGACAGTCGTCAATGATGGTGCCGAGGCCATGGACTATCTTTATAAAGCCAAATCGGTGGACGGCAAACTCCTGCCGGATATCATTCTGCTTGATCTAAACATGCCCAAAAAGAGTGGTCATGAAGTTTTGGATGATATTAAAAACGATCCGAAACTGAGCCCTATACCTGTTGTGTTGCTCACAGTGTCCGAGAGAGCCGAAGATGTAATGGAGGCCTTGAAAACCAAGATGAACTATTACATTGCCAAGCCGGTAACATCACAGAAGCTTTCGGCCATAATCAAATCTATCCACGAATTGCAGACGCAGCAGTCAGGTGAACCGGGCGAACAGAGTCAGGAAGAATCTCATGTCAGACTGATATTGGCGGGCAATCCACACACATCGCCAATTGCTCTTACTAAGCTGGCGGATGACTTAAGTGAGAAGGTTCGCAAGCGTGTGGCGGAAAACGCCAATACGCCGGTGGATGTTCTAACAGTACTATCCAAAGATTCTAGTTTTGAGGTGCGCGTGGGAGTTAGCGAGAATAAGAATGTGCCGGTAGAAGTCTTGCAACAGCTAGTAGAGGATCAAAGTGATGAAGTGCGTCTGGAATTGTCGGCGAATCCATGCATTCCCGAGAGATTTTTAAGGAAATTGACAGAAGACGTAAACACTTTCGTTTCGTCTTCTGCCAATAAAACCTTAGATGCTGTTCGTTGTGCCAACGACAACAAACACTAGTACACGCCGGTTACCGGCTTGCCTTTGTTGCTGGCAATAAACGAGTCAAGTTTAGACCCAACCGAGTCAAATGCCTTAAACAAAGTCCGTGCCTCTTCGTCAGTGAATTCACCGTTAATGTCACCATCGCGGAATTTTACTTCCGTGGCGGCAATATCATCAAGTTGTTGTCTGAGAACTTTCACCTGTGACTTTGTCAACGTCTTGTGCGCCAGCGCAATAGAAATTTTTCCCTCCATCTCGGCGCGACGGTTGGCCATTGCATCAAGCTCGACTATCTCGCCGCTGACAATTGTTATCTTGCCATCGACCATTATAGGTATAATTGGCACCCCAATTATCTCCGTAATTCTCTTGCCGAGAATGTCTAAGCGTGTGGCAAGCACTGCTATCTGCGAATACGGAATAGGACCGCCCACTTTCTGGGCGGCAATTTCTATCTTTGTGATGTCGTCCAATTCCGAGCGCAATTCATCAGCTTGATCTTTTGTCAGCTTTCCTGTGGCCATGCCTTCGCCGATTATCTTCTCCATTTCACGGCGCCTGGTGTCAATCGTGACGATGTACACATCCGGCTTAACTGTCGCTGCCTTTACGATTGTTGTCGTTGTCACCGTGTCACCGGTTGTTGCCTTCGTCTCTGTGACAGTTGTTTCCTTAATGGTCTCCTCGACTTCTGCGCTTGCCGGCAACCCCGATATGATAAATCCTGTAATAGCCAGCAAACTTAGGGTTTCCGAAAGTGCCTTCCTTTTGTTCATTAGGAACCTCCTTAACAAATTTAACGTCGATATGGAAGCTGTGTCTTCATCTATCCACTACGGACGGTTAAGTTCACGATACATAGAGGAATATGTACAATTGAGAAGCAGGGGAGATGCGCTGCCTGTGGCAGTTGTTCAAAGATTTAAGGTAATTCTCACAAGTTTGGCGCTCACGATGTTGCCGATAACTGTTGATGCGCGCGTTAGCGGTGAAAAGCCGAGTCTGACTGTAGACGAGGCGCGCCTGTACCTTCTTAAACTCATCAATAACGACCGTAAAGCTAATGGACAACGATCAGTCGAGCTTGATCCAATTGCGACAACTGCCGGACAACAGCACAGCGATGACATGGCGGAAAACGGCTATCTGAGTCACTGGGATTTATCCGGTAAAAAGCCCGATCAGCGCTACACGCTTGCCGGAGGTCGTGCAACTGTTGCGGAAAATGCATATATCCTTTCGTATACGGATAGTCCCCAGCGTCAAACTTTGTCACAGCCGCAACTATTTAGTCCTGAAGAACTTGACCGGGCCGAGCATGCATTCATGAATGAAGTGCCGCCCAATGATGGACATCGCAAAAACATTTTGGACTCCAACCATACTGCAGTAGGTATCGGCATAAGTATTTCTGGTGATGAAAATAATAGACGCATGGCGCTGGCGCAAGAGTTTGTGGATAACTATGGAACATTCTCTCTTCTGCCGCAAAAGATAAAGGCTGGTGAAAGTTTTAGCGTTGCCGGTAAGTTAGATCCAGGTATTAACCTCTATTCAATAGATTTGCGCTGGGAGCCGCCGCCGCGCCCAATGACAGTTAAACAGTTGAAGGATACGTATTCTTATGGTGCCCCGGAAGAGCGCGTGATGACATTTTGGCCGGCGCGAGGTCGTCGTGGAGGCATCGCTGTCACACAAACACAAGATGGTGTCGAGTTTACCAATCAAGTATTTGCCGACCCCGGATTTTGGAAGCCGGGACTTTACTATGTTTTTGTTTGGGCTACACGCGACGGCGACCAGAGGCCATTTGTGGTATCTAGACGAACAATTGAAATGGGGCATTAATGAATTCCATTGCTCTACCTGCATGCAACGACGACCTCACTTATTTCACAAGATCTGATTTCCCACGTCCTAGTCATTATGCAGGTGAGTTTTGAACGCCTAAATTTACCAAGCAGAGATTGAGGCTCATGCTTGGTAAATTAGGCTTACTGTCCGTGTTGCGAAGGCGGACTAGGGACGTCTTGGGACTTTCTCTTCACCTGAGCGCATTATGTCGCGTGCGCCGGCAGCTTTGAGAATTTCTTCAGCTCTTTTAGCGTCATTTCCGTCGTTGGTATGGACAGAGATGAGTACATTGCCATCTCTTAGCTTGCTTTCGTACTGTTTGGCTTCATATTCGGGCATGCCCAAGCCAATTAAGCCTCCGGTTATGCCACCAGTAGCAGCGCCGACTGCAGCGCCACCTAAGGTAGCCATTATTGGACCGGCTGCTACAAATGGTCCGACACCTGGAATGGCCAAAGCGCCTACTCCAGCTAGCCAGCCGAGTGCGCCACCCAAAAGAGCTCCGGTACCAGCGCCAGTAGCTGTGCCTTCAGGCGCCTTGCTGTGCTTTTCGTGTCCCATATCACGTACGCCGTCTCTGTCCGGCATTAGGAATGAGATATCGCTGTTGCGAAATCCGGCGTTTTTCAATTCAGCGATAATACGCTCTGCTTTAGACTCCGTTGGAACAATACAAATCACTGCTTGTTTCATAACTTCTCCAATGTAGTGAGGGATTATTGTCTACCGGGGCGCCTTGATTTCTAACTGATTCGAAATGCTAGTGACACCACTGCATCCCTTAGCTAGATTCTCAATCGTCGAGTATTCAGTTTGACTGTCGACTGGTCCTCTTAATGTCACGACACCGTTTTGGGCGATGACTTTGACATTTTGAGCATTTGTCGAAAATCCTTTTTGTTTAAGTATCTTCTTGCGAATGTTACTTGTGATTTTCAAATCAGATTTGTTATTCGATTGATCTTCAGGGGTAACTGTCTGTTGATTCCTGTCGCGCACATTTTTCTTTGTGTTGTCTGCTTGCGGCTCAGCTTGAGCTGCTGTCAGAACAATAAACGGCACGATACTGGCAATTACAATAAGACGTTTCATACTTTTCCTTTCTCGAGAATTAGTCGAACACGGCATTCATGCATTATCACAGGTCAAATGGGGTAAATATTGCAACTATTGGTAAACACAAAAAAGCGCAGTCGGATTTGTTGATGCACCAAGCAATTCGTCAATTGAATGAATTGTGTACGAATGTATTTTCACTCAGTTTTGACATTGCTGTGCTCTGACAAAAGACACTGGTATAATTACAATAGGAAACAACCTCATGGCGTCCGGGATATCACGGAGACCGCATGTTTGCGTCTTGTTGCGGGGTTGAGTCATGTCTACATTGCTCGTTGGCGAATTTACTGACAAGCTATCAAGTGGAATAAGAGATTGTTTTGCGCTTCGCGGTTTCAATGTGCAAAGTGAGGACAATGGTCTTCGCATCCTAGAATGCTTGCAAAGCAATCATTACGATCTAATTGTTTTGGAAACCACATTACCTGGACTGAACGGCATTGGAGTTACTCGTGATTTTCGAAAAAGAGGTGGAGACACACCAATATTACTCATTGCCGACAATCACTCTTCCAACGAATTGCAGGGCGCGCTGGATGCGGGTGCTGATT
>JAKFVJ010000077.1 GCA_021732245.1 Candidatus Obscuribacterales bacterium
GCACTTGCTACTTATGATGCCGTACGCATGATGGAAGCATCCGGATATGACGTAGTAATTATTGAAACAGTTGGTGTCGGTCAGTCTGAATTAGCAATTGCCGAAACAGCAGATACGACAATTCTTGTCTTGATGCCGTCTTCCGGTGATGACATTCAAGCAATTAAGTCAGGCATTATGGAAATTGGCGACATCTTTGTCGTCAATAAGGCTGACTTACCAGGGTCCGACAAAACCGCCAGTGAAATTATGGCATCTCTGGAATTAAGTCATTTCAAAAACGACTGGCGGCCTCCAGTTGTTTCAGCAGTTGCCGAAACTGGTCAGGGCATAGACAAAGTCTGGGAAGCTGTGCAAAAACACAAGCTCTTCTTGGAGTCTAGTGGTCAGCTCATGGACAGGCGCAAGCACAAAGTGCAGACTGAACTGACTGAATTAGTTGCTGCAATTGCACGCGAAAATCTCAAGAAATCGCTTGAAGAGAGCCCGCGCGTCAATGATGTACTAAAGACCGTATTGAATCACAAACTTGATCCACATTCAGCAGCCAACAAGCTAATTGAAGAATTATTCGGCAAAAAGTAGTTACTTTTGCGGATAGATAATCACAGCATCCCAGGCATCGAAGTTTTGTACACCTGGGTAAATAGACTTCAATTCAGGCAATTTGCCTAATGACTTAGCTTTTGACATAGGTACAAGAGTAGGCACCTTTACTTCATCAGCAATCTTATAGAACGGATTGCTGTCACCCTCATTTTTCTCTTTTGGCAAGACTGAACTCACTTTGAAGTCTTGAAAGCGCAATAACTGACTGGCTCTATCATGATCTCTTTGATCTACAGAAACTTGAGCATGCATCGAGCCTGCCCAGTAGACAACCTTATTTTTTGGACTCTCATCCAAAATATGCGCAATGTGAGCAGCCATCGCTCGATCGCGACCGGTTCCAAAAATGGCATTGTATACACCGACGTTTATACTGTCTGCATCATCGACAGCTACGAGCTTGAGACCGGCATCCACTGCAGACTTCATCAAATCACGCATATTTTCACGCTCTAAAAAACCACTGGATGTGAGATATTCGTTGGTTCCTCGACTGTCTTCAAGTAAAGCAAGGTCAATATTGCCTGTCTGCGCAAAACGATCCAATATCACCTGATGATTTGAAGGTAATTCGACCGCTAGGTGAGTAGCACCAGCTGCTTTCAGTCCTTGCATTAGTTGTTTACCCAACTCTAAGTGCATTTCGTCACCTCTGTGATCATCACCAATGGCAAGCACCCGATTTTTCTTCATTGCCGACACTAGCCAGTCAGTTGGGTTAGTTCCGTAAGCCTTAATTTCAGAGCGAACTTTTCGTTCACTGCGCTCAAAGGCTTTATCAACTTGCGCATACTTAGCATTCTCGTCTTCCAGGTTTACCCACTGGGAAAGAATCGTATGCGCTTCTTCGTTGGAGAGTTGACCGTACCGACGATTTTCAACATCGCTAAACGCCTGATGGAGCAACTTTTCAGCTTCAGAAAATTTGTCTTGCGACAAAAGGACGCCGGCCAGCCTCTGACGGCTCTGATTAAGAGCTTGCAATTCACATTCCGTCGGCTCAGCTTTATACTTTGCTGTGCGATAGTTCAAATTTCTTCGATAGAGTTTCTCTGCCTCGTCGTATTGACGCAACTGAGAATATTTCTGTGCGCGGTCGGTGAGTTGGCGAGACTCCGGTCTATCCAACACGCATTGACCTAGATCCGCACAATTCATGCCAGGCAGATCGGATGTTTTTGCTAACTCGAAAGGGGATTCGGACAAGGGATACCTGATTCGTGCAACGCCGACAAAGAGAGTGTAAGCAAATTTGAGCCACACGAAAATGGGGAATTCCGCATGGGCTGGATTGAAATGAAAGTATTAGAGTATTATTAAACCAAGTTAATCTAATGATTGTCGAGATTCCGAAAACCTCGTGTAGACACTGAATACGCTCGGAAATCGTTAATTGGACGGCTTTCCTGGGCACATTTAACGTAGCCACATTTACTATGAGGGATTGGGAAATGGGTAGTGACAATGTAAATAAAACGGCACCCACGGAAAAACATGACGGACCAAGCAAGTCTCACACGGAGACGAATGCAGATGCTTGGGGTGCAAAATCTGGTGGCAGTGACATAAAGATCGCGGCAAATCCAAGCCAAGCTAAACCTGAAGAACACGGCTTTTTGAACGTAGACTTCAAGGGAATGGGAGATGCCTTTAACCAAGCCATGCATAACACGCAAGAAATGATTTCCAATATAGGCAAACCGTCTCCTGAGCAAGTAGCTGCTCAACAAAGGGCTCAAGCAGAAAAAGAAGCTAAGGAAGCAGCTTCTCATACAGCCGACGATATTTGGAATCGAATGAATAATAGAAGTACTACAGATGGAATGGTTTCAGGAGAGACAGTCAAGGCAATCAATAAACAGTTGCATGATTTGGATTGGACCCAACGCAAAGCCGTCATCGAAAATTTGAAAGGCAAATTCAACATGCGTGTGGAAGAAAAGAACGGGGACTATGAAGTTCGCTACGGTGGTGGGCTATTTGGTACGCCAGGCGAGCAACTTTATCCTTAAGGCCACCTATATTTAAGTTGATAGTATTGGGCATATTGTTGTTGACGTAAATCACTTGTTTAGGCGTCAGCAGTGGGATTTTTCGAACAAATAGGCTCATTAATAAGCTACGAGTGGGTGGTCTGGTTCCCACTAAAGCTATTCCTGGCTTTCTTTTTAGGCGCTTTGTTAGGTGCCGAACGAACGACAAGACAGCCTGTAGCAGGTGTGCGCACACACATGATTTTATCTGCCAGCTCGTGTCTGATATCAGCTTGCGGTGCCGATTTGATTCATGGGGCGGCAATTGGTTCAGGTGATGCCACACGACTTGCCGGTCAAATACTTGCCGGCATCGGCTTTATTGGAGCCGGTGTAATCATCAGTCGCGGTGTTGGCGTTATGACGACAGCGGCAACGATATTTTTTGCAGCAGGTCTCGGCATTGCCTGCGGCCTAGGATTTTTCGGCTTTGCAATTATCTCAACACTTACAATCATTGTCGGTCTTCGAATTTCAGAGCACATGTTTCCGCAAGAAGAATTGCCTGGCAAAGATTTAAGAGTTTGTTGTCCAAAAGACAAGTTCGAGGAAATCAAACAACTATTTCCGGCAAACGTGCGTCTCAATTCTGTAGTAAAACACCAAGATCGCCTTGAGATGAACATGCACTTCAGCGACCTCAGTTGGGTTGAATTGGACAAGCTATTAAGATCTATCATCGACAATCCGGATGTGTTGTCGATTCAGCTACTCGGCGAAAAGAGCGGACTCTAAGCGGTCTTCTTCGCGCGTCCGTGCCAAAACCAATAGGCAGGAAGTCCTGAAAGAATTAGAAGCAGACCAGCACCTGTGTATTGCGGTGACAAACAAATTTGTCCGACCATGATTGACACGGCAAATACAACATAAAGTATCGGAAGCGCTGGATACAGAGGAGTCTTGTACGGACGATTACGTGCACCATCTTTTGCGCGGAGGATAATAACCGCTGCAACTGTAAGTACGTAAAATGCCAGCGCAGCAAACACAACGTAATCCAGCAAATTGCCGTAGGTTCCAGATGTAGTTAGTATGGCTGCCCAAATGCCTTGCAGCAAAAGTCCAAAAACTGGCACATTGGATTTAGGGCTTAACTTAGCAACTTTCTTGAAGAAGAGTCCATCGCGAGCCATCGCGTAATAAGCGCGCGATCCTGCAAGAATTAGTCCATTCAAACAACCAAATGTAGAGATCATAATGGCGCCGGACATAATCATCACAGCAGGCGATCCAAAAATCATGCTGGCAGCAGCAGTTCCCACACGATCTTCCAATGCAAACTGAATGCCGCGACTTACAACATCTGTGCCGTTGGGGTCACCATGCAATGGCAACAAGAGCAAATAGACAACGTTAGTCAACACATAGATAAGTGTGACAAGCAATGTTCCTAGAGCTAGAGACTTCGGCAAATTCTTTTCCGGCTCTTTTACTTCTTCACTGGCAAATGTGATGTTGTTCCAAGCATCGCAGGAGAAAAGCGAACCAACCATAGCTACAGCCATTACACCCAAGAAGTGAATGCCTGTTAGTTGATTACCTTTTAAATCAACTGCTTGCCAGAAATTAGCAAGATTTACTTCAAGTCCGTGATAGCTATTGAATGCAAGCAAACCCAAAGCAATAAGTCCGAACAACGCGCCAACTTTCGTGACGGTAAATACAGTCTGAATCATTTTGGCAGTGTGAATGCCGCGGCAATTTATAAATGTATGCAAGGCAATAACTAGAACACCCAGTGCTTGGGCAGTGGTGAATTTCCAATTAGCGACTTGCAGAATTACATTTGTGTTCGAAAAGTACGGAATGAACACACCGGTAAACTTGGCAAAGGCAACGGCGACTGCAGCAATTGTGCCGCATTGAATTACGGCAAATAATGTCCATCCATATAAGAATGCGGCTAATGGTCCATAAGCCTGACGCAAAAATACATACTGTCCGCCGGCTTTCGGAAACATAGCAGCAAGTTCGCTGTAGCACAGTGCACCCATGATAGTTAGCACACCGGCAGCCAGCCAGCACATAAGAAGCCAGAATGGAGAACCCATTTGTCTGGCAATATCAGCCGACACAATGAAAATTCCTGAACCAATCATTGAACCGACAACGACAGCCGTGGAATCAACAAGACCCAACGCGCGCTTGAAGTGACCTTGACCGTCAGCTTCTGCTAATAAGGCTTCCTCGCTTGTGAACTCCATTGCCATTTTCATAACGTCCTCAATGTATATACTTTCAATATGCCTGGTCGCGATATCCATATAAGTGTAGGCGAGCAGAACGCTTCGAGGTGTTGCCATGAGTCATTATGGAAGTTATCTAAGCTTTGACTCAATCGGCGAGAAATGGCACTAGAGCAAGGTTGTACCTATATCAAATAAAAAGTTTATGTCAACGTCATCGATTGTATGTAGACGTTATATTCTTTTTGCCTTGACGAAGTACTCGGCAGCAAATACGATCAACAAGGAATTTTTCAATGAATGGCGGTTGCGAGACCGCACATTTTAGAGCTTGCGTAACGAGAAGTGAGGCGTAGGGTTGTGAGGAACAATCCGAAGCCGAACGAAAGAATAATGCCGGAGGCAAGCGAAGGTGAAGCGATAGCGCAACCGGAGCGTTACAAAGGGAACTAACAATGTCGAAAAGCGCAATTATTAGCCAACCGGATCAAGGTGTTTTAGTCGATATCAGCGGCTGCGTGGATATTGAAGAAGCCAGAGAGCATTTGGTTTCTTCACTTGAAGTATCCAGCCAGTTGCCACCAGGCACAAAAATCGATCTCAAATTGGGTGCCATTCTTTTGAGCGAAGCAGATGTTGACCAAGTTGTTGGTCTAGCTCAACAAAATGGTGTCACTTTCAATCAAGTATTTGCCACCAACAATGAAACAAAAGCTGCTCTGCAATCACGCAAACTCAATGTTGCAAAAAGAGTGGCTGCAAGTCTCAGCGCTTTAATCGCTGACGCTGCAGTTATGGAAGCTGCAGAAGCAGAGAAAGCAGCCTCTGAGGCAACAACTGAATCATCAGCAGAAACAAAAGCGGCATCAGTTGAATCTAGCTACGCTGGTCCTGGTTGCGAGGAAGCGGCAGCAGATTCAACTACAAAAGTTGATGCTCCACAAATTCCACAAGTTCTCTACCTGAAGCAAAACTTGCGCTCTGGTCAGTCAGTTGCACACAAAGGTCATTTAGTTATCTTTGGTGATGTAAATCCGGGTGCTGAAGTTGTTGCCGAAGGTGACATCACAGTATGGGGTGCACTGCGCGGTATCGCTCATGCCGGATCTAACGGCAACGACAAAGCTGAAATTCGCGCATTACGTTTGCACCCGATTCAATTGCGTATTGCCCATTCAATTGCCAGAAGTCCTGACAAACCAAAATCAGGCACCCTGGTTCCTGAAACAGCCCGCGTTGTGAATGGTCAAATCCGCATTCAAGCAAATATTCCTGAGTAACCACGTAAACAAACATCGATTGAGGTAACGGTAAACAATGAGCGGCAAAGTAATAGTAATCACCTCAGGTAAGGGCGGTGTCGGCAAGACAACTGCCTCTGCAAACATCGGTACAGCTCTTGCGCAAACAGGCGCATCGGTTGTACTGGTGGACATGGATATCGGGTTGCGCAACCTCGATATTCTCATGGGCCTGGAAAATCGTGTCGTCTACAACCTCGTCGATGTAATCGAAGAGCGTTGCAAACTGCGCCAAGCATTTGTCAAAGACAAGCGCATGCCGAATCTGTGCCTGTTGCCTGCTGCACAAACTCGCGATAAGTCCGCAGTCAATGCCGAACAAATGAAGGCTTTGACCACCGAACTTAAGAGCTTGTTTGATTTCGTTTTAATAGATTGCCCAGCCGGTATCGAAAGTGGCTTCCAAAATGCCATCGCCGGAGCTGAAGAAGCAATCATCATAACGACTCCTGAAATGTCGGCTGTCCGCGATGCTGACCGCGTTATAGGACTTCTCGAAGCGCGCAAGGAAGAGATAAAAGAACATCGCCTCGTCATCAACCGCCTGCGTCCGTCGATGGTAAAGACCAACGACATGATGAGCGTTGATGATGTTCTGGAAATTCTCTCCGTCAAACTCCTCGGTGTTATTCCGGAAGACGAAGAAATTATCGTCTCCACCAACCGTGGCGAACCAGTTGCCGGAACAGAAAACCAGCGTGCCGGATTGGCTTACAGAAATATCGCTCGCCGCCTCAAGGGCGAAGACGTGCCTATCATGGACCTCCAGTCTCTTGATGAAAACTGGATGAACAAGATAGTCAAGTTCTTCACACCTGCGGCTCGCGCTTA
>JAKFVJ010000146.1 GCA_021732245.1 Candidatus Obscuribacterales bacterium
ATATGGCTCTGTCCGCCATTGATCACTTCTATTCTTTTCTGGGACTTGGACGCACTTCAATCAGGCGGGAAGATCTTCCTCAAATGGCACCCCAAGCACTAACCGAGAAGGAACAAAAGCAATTCCTGCGAGTGATCCAATCGTGTAAAACCAAAGTTAGAGCTGTTGGTTTATTATTGTTCTGCACGGGCATTCGTATCGGTGAATGCGCGGGTCTTGATCTTGATGACGTCTACGTCAGCCCTAGAAAAGGACTGGTGACCATCCGCAGCGGCAAAAACGGCAAGTTCAGAACCGTGCCGCTGCATCCAATCGCACGTACAACATTAACAGAATGGATTGATTGGCGGAAAGCAAAATATGCAACAAGCAAGGACCAGGCATTATTTCTTAATCCACAGGGGAAAAGAATTTCAACTGCCGGCATTGATTTAATTGTCCGCAAAATTGGCAGGCTTGCACGATTGGATATCTCTGCTCATACATTGAGGCACACTTGCCTGACCAACTTGGTGCGCCAGGGAAATGATTTGTTTTTGGTTGCAGATATAGCCGGGCATAAAAGTCTTGATACAACGCGCAGATACACACTGCCGAGTCAGGAAGATCTTGAACTGGCAATTGAACGAATGCTTTTTACGGAAGAATGATGATCAGGTCCTAGCCCCCTCAGGTGGGTAGTTAAGCTCGTGAATCTTGTCCAATATGTTGGCAAGCAAGTGGAAAAGATCGTTCAATCCTGGTATGTCAACTATGATGATGCCATCGGAAAATTCAAGCGTGTGCGCGTTATCGCTTTTTCTCATTTCAAGCCGGATACTCTTGAAGCTCCGCAAATGTTCTTTGAGCAACTTATCCGAGAGCAACTCTTGCAATATCGAAGAATCTTTAGTTTTCATATGAAAGTGCTTATCGAAATCTGGGTCGCCGATCTTTATATGAGAGCCGATTTTGTCTGAGATGAAACAAGCGCCACCTTGGCATAGCGTGAATCTGCAACCGAATTCAAAAGGATAGTCGGCAGAGATAGTTGTTTGCAAGAGACCGTGTCCGAGGTCCGATGCCGTCAATGTGAGTGTCCACTTTCGGATTTGCACTATAACTTTTGGGTAAGCCTGCCCCTTGATGAAATTATCTGGCTCATACTGTCCTGACATTTCAGCAGCAAGTTGCTTATAGGAATCTCTAATATCTACTGTAGTCATGTCTTTTGAGTCCTTATAAAGCGGATTTTGGAATAATCAAGTTGACAAGTGGGTGCTTTTGTGAGATATTTGTATTAACCCCAGGGGTTAAATTTATTATGCCAACCCCAAAGGTTAATGTCAAGCTGTTAAACTCAAATTTGTGGAAATTGATTTTGACAGCCCAAAACTTGAAAAGCTCTTCAATTCCCATAAGGACTTGGTGAGAAAGTACGGTGACCGTATGGCCGGTCTTATCCGAAGACGACTTGACGATCTTGATGCCGCAGACAACTTGGAACATATCCGTAATTTGCCAGGGCGCTGCCACGAGCTACATGGTGATAAGAAGACATTGCTTTCCATCGACCTCATTCATCCCCAGCGACTCATATTTAAGTCCAATGATAGTCCGATACCCACTAAACCAGATGGTGGACTAGATTGGCAAAAGGTAACAAAAATCACAGTTATTGGAATTGAGGACACTCATGCCTAGCGTAACAATCGGGACAAAATACAATCCAGACTTTGTTTCACATCCTGGGTCCACTCTTCAGGATATGCTTGATATGCATGGAATAAGTCAGTCTGAGTTAGCGGAGCGTACGGGAAGACCGAAGAAGACAATCAACGAAATAATTTTGGGAAAGGCTGCAATCACGCCTGAGACGGCCTTACAGTTGGAGCTTGTTTTGAAGGTACCAGCTCAGTTTTGGCTTCAGAGGGAGAGTCGTTATCGTGAATGGTTGGCAAAACAATCTGAAAGCACAAGACTTGCATCTGAATTACCCAAGTTACAGAAAATTCCAGTTAAGGAAATGATCCAATATCAATGGATTTGTAAGCACAAAGATCCTTTTGAGCAGCTCAGAGAAGTGCTGCAATATTTCGCTGTAACTTCTTTAGATGCAGTCCCTAAATTCCAGGCGGCAGCTTTTCGAAAAACTGGCACTAAAGATTCTGATTACTGGGCTTTGGCTGCTTGGCTGCGACAAGGCGAACTAAAAGGCAATGCAATTGAATGTGAACCCTATAATCCCAATTCATTCTTGTTAGCTCTTAATGAGATAAGAGCATTAACCCTATGCTTGCCTAGTGTGTTCGTGCCTAAAATGAAGAGTCTTTGTGCGCGTGCAGGGGTCGCCGTGACGTTTGTGGAAGACCTTCCTCGCACATCAGTTAGTGGTGCTACGAGATGGCTTGCTTCGTCGCGTCCGCTCATTCAGCTCAGTCTAAGACACAAGACCAATGATCAAGTTTGGTTCGCGTTTTTTCACGAGGCTGGACACGTACTAAAAGAGCATGCTAAACGAGAAATATTGATTGATGAAAGTAGCTATGATTCTGAAGACTATAGAGAGAAAGAAGCGAATGAGTTCGCATGTGAAATGCTAATACCAAGTGACGAGCTGGTCAAATTTTGCGACAAGAATGACTTTACTAGACAATCCGTAGAGAAATTTGCGAAACGAATTAATATAGCTCCAGGTATTGTTGTGGGGCGATTGCAACACGATAAATTGATCGAATTCAGTCAACTTAATGCACTGAAAGAAAAGTATTCATGGAGTGATTGGCCTTCTGGAAGTCCTTGAATTGTAAGTGTCGAGCGACAAGTGTTTGCATAGAAGATCCCACCGTAGGCAGTTTGGGCGATATCCTGGAAGAATGAATTATCAACAGATTATTACAATTGAGTCTGGGAAAAGAAGTGGCAAGCCGTGTATACGTGGCTTGCGAATTTCGGTAAGTGATGTACTGGAATATCTTGCATCGGGGATGTCTGTGGATGAAATCGTCTCCGACTTTCCTGATTTGAAAGCCGAAGATATCCAAGCATGTCTGGCTTTTGCTGCAGAACGAGACCGTAGATTTCTCAATATCACAACGGCATGAAGGTATTGTTCGACCATAAGCCATCGGTGCGGCTAATTGGGCTGTGGACAACGCCAACTAAAAGTAGACTCCATTTGCCCTACGGGAGCGGCGAGGAGCGGCATAGAAATCAAAACCTTGAAAGACTTGGGCGGTAAGAGACTCGAACTCCTAACCCCCTCGGTGTAAACGAGGTGCTCCACCATTGAGCTAACCGCCCTCAAAGGACTAATTAGTTTACCATGTGTGGACAGGCTTGCTAAAGTGGCGACTGACAACTGTTACGCGCTAGATTCTCAAGACTGCGTTTGCGAACGTAAATCTCCTAGAGTCGGCTGCAATTCATCAAGATTTGTATAATTATGTACAAGGTCGAATCGCTTGTTTTGCTGTTGTACGAATTCGTACAAAGATTCGATTGATGGGTCATGCAAGGAAGATTCTCGCTCAAATGGATAATCTAGAGAAGCAACTGTTATTGCGAGATTTAGATCGTTACGGTTATAGCTTGGTGCAGCCGGAATCATCTAATGCGTCTGAGACACTTTCTCGCATGTTGAGATCAGACGAAGGACGACTGTTGGAAGGAATTCCTGTCGTTCTAACAAATGTTCTGATGAACAAGCACAAGCTTGATCTCGAAGATTTTGAAGAGAGCCTGCCTAATGCATTGCAGCGTCGTTTTAGAATTCTTGCAGCTTTGACTTATTTCTTTCTGCTGTTGGTGCCCGATAGCGATTATGCTCGGACGCAGCTAGGCAAATATTTGAAAAAGCGTGAACCAGCTTTACTTGAACAAGTTCAACAAAAGGTTGATGCCGGTCAGGCGTTTAATTTGGCTGGTGGTGTTTCGCTTGATTCACAGCGACTACAGAATACTTACGAAAATTACGTGGTCTCTCAGCTTATACAGTCGGAAGAAAACTTATCCAAGAAACTGGATAGTCAACGCCAAATGACGTTTCTTGAATCACTGGCGGAGTTATTTACGGAGAGACAGCGCCTGTTGCTTTTTAAGCAGTTGAACAAAGAGCAGCTGTCTAAAACAGAAAGGGAATATTACTCTCGCACCATTAAGCCTCGTCTAAAAGCACTATCCAATAAGGACGTGCGGTCGTTGGCGGCTGCTTTGTTGGGTCTATAGATATCGTGCACGGACCATGAACAGTACACCAGCGTGGGCTTGACATTGATATATCCCAACGATATAATGGGGTCATGATACCAGAATTTACCGAATTGGGATATCTCCCAGCTGGGGTTTATGATGCCACGCTCGTGGAAATTGAAAATAGGTTTGCCTATAACAAAACCCGTAAACGTCTTTTTGAAGCTATGGTAAAAGTGGTAAACATGTTCAGAGAAGCGAAGTCTCCTGAGATTTTTTTGGACGGGAGCTACATCACTACAAAACCTGAACCGGGAGATTATGATCTTTGTTGGGAGCCGAGCGGAGTTGAACCTACGGATGAACTACTCGAGTTCTTTTCCACAAAGGTAGATAGAAAGAAGATTTACTTGGGAGATATTTTTCCAAGGTTTCCACAACCGCCATACTATGTTGATCATTTTGTTGAATGGCAGAGCGATGTGGAAGGGGCGCCAAAGGGACTAATACGCATAATTGAGAAGTACGATGATTAAGAATGAAAGACAATACGTAAGAACTTCCAAGTTACTCGCTGAATGGAAAGCTAATCTAGATTTATTGCGCAGCGGAACTGTGCCGAAGACTCCTAAGTGGCTACTTGAAGAACAATTAGTTGCTGCTACTGAAGAAATAAAGAATTTGCAGAGCCAAATTGATGAATATGAGTCCATTCGTTCAGGCAAACGCTCGTTAGCAGATTTATCCTTGGTGGATGGTTTAGCACAATTGCTAATCGGATGGCGCATTCAGCGTCATTGGACGCAGCGACAGTTAGCAGAAAAAACTGGCATCCATGAAAATCAAATTCAAAAATATGAGAATGAAGACTATCGGTGCGCATCACTAGACACCATCCATCGAATTGCAGAAGCATTACAAGATAAGGCTGTCTGATTGCCATTTGGCATCCCGCTTTCAATAATTAACCTCTTGCCAATTCTCTACCTTTGAACTTTTTGCCTCCAATTCCGTCTTTAGGTAAAGGGGGATGCGGCATGGACATTACTTACGGGCAGCTTTTCGATCGCTACATAGAGAAGTACGCCAAGCATCACACGAAGCGCTGGAGCGACACGCAAGATACTTTCAATCTGCACTTCCAGAGATGGACTAACGTTCCGCTGAAAAGTATTCGACGTATAGAGGTCCAAGACTGGGTGGATGACCTTGCACGAGGAAGCGGAAAATACTGCGCTAATCGATGCCATGACACGATGCGAGCTGTCATCAATTGGGGAATTAAACGGGAATACTTTTGCGGTCCAAATCCATGTATTGGTATCGACCGCTACAAAATGAAATCGCGCGATCGATTCGTCCAGCCGGGCGACGAATTGGAAAGACTAGCCAAAGCTATTAACGCAGAGCCCAATGACACTATGCGCGACTTCTTTTGGATGTGTATTTTTACAGGTGCACGACGCACAAATGTTCTAACGATGAGATGGGATCAAATTGATTTTCGATTGGCGCTTTGGAAAATTCCCGATACAAAAAATGGTGAAACACAATTCGTCACCCTTATTGAAGAAGCGATGCAGTTACTGACGAAGCGAAAATCAAATAGATGCAACGATTGGGTATTCCCGAGTCCAAGACGTGCTGACAAACCATTCCGTCATCCGAGATTTGCTTGGGCGCGCATTCTAAAGCGTGCCGATATTCAGAATCTCAGAATTCACGATCTTCGCCGAACCATGGGTAGCTACATGGCCATTATGGGTGTGAGTCCGACTGTCATCGGACAAGCTCTGGGGCACAAGTCATTGCAGGCAACCGCAGTCTACACCCGACTAACACGCGACCCAGTTAGGAAAGCCATGCAGGGAGCCCTAAGTATCTTCTATTCCAGACCAGAAGGAGCAAGAAACAATGGTTTCTTGACTACTGAATATGAGTAGATTATACTTAAAATATACTCCTCAGAGGTTAGCTATGCCTGCCAAAGACCGGAAGCGGGAAAACTTTGATGTCACTCCTGAGCAGGAAGCTGAGATAGATCACTTCCAGCATCTTGTTAAAGCATCAACTCGCAAAGATGCTGTCCTTACAGCAGTCAGACTAGCTCTTCACCTTGCTTGCGAGGCGCGAGAAGGCTATCAGATTTTTGTCGGAAATGAAAAACGAGGCGAATATCGACGAGTAATTGTGCCAGGCGTCGAACCACCTCCTATGAAATGGAAATATCTCGTTGAAAGACCGCATTCTTGGAAATCACAGCTGTTCGTAAAAGGACGTCGTTTGCCGGCGGCTAATGTTTGGTCAAGCATGCTTGTTGAAAAAATGTCGATAGAAGAAACAGCTGAAGATTGGGATCTGCCGGTAGAGGCAATAGAAGAAATAATTTCGTATTGTGAGGCGAATAAGTCGCTAATAGAAATGGAGGCAGCCGAAGAACGTCAGTGGCTAGAAGAGAGAGGAATTAGCATTGACCCTAAATCTTCTTCTCGATGAAGACTCACAAAGTCGCAAATTGGTTAGGTTGCTTATGAAGGACGGACATGATGTCCTCACAGTCAATGATGCGGGTTTTGACCTTTCCCCGATTTAACGGACAGTAACCAAAGAGAATCGCTCCGATCACATAGAATGTTGAAAAGGAGTGACACATGGTTAATCGGAAAAGAGTTAACTCAACTTACACAAAAGAATTTAAGGA
>JAKFVJ010000518.1 GCA_021732245.1 Candidatus Obscuribacterales bacterium
ACGAGCTGGTTTTCCTATCCGAATCCATTGCCCCTGACCGCTCACGGCACATTGTCAACATTTACATTAAGGGACATGTAACAGGCGGCGAGATGAGGCTCGGTGACGAGCCGGTTTTAGCCGGAGTGGACTTTTTCCCTATGGACGAGCTGGACAAAATGACCCTATTTCCACCTGTGGCCGGGCAGCTACTTGCCGGTTATGACCACAAATTCAGTAAAGGTATTCAATATCTCGGCAATATGTGGGTTTAGGTATAGTAAAATTTCCTTCCTTCCACAAGAACACCTGGTGTGTTCACTACGTGTTCATTAGAACAAGGAAATATAGTCATGCCACAACAAAAAGGTTTTAAGCGCGCCATTAAGGTAGCCAACCGCAAGAAAAAGCTCGTAATTCGCAAGAAAGAAGCTAACATCAAGCGTCTTATTCGCGAAGAAGAAAACGCCGGTAAAGAACAAGAGCAAGAAGCAGCCGCCAGCTAGGTTTTGTCATTCTTTCTTTTGTAGGGGCGCATTGCATGCGCCCGTGAACTCTAAAAGACGATCATCTCAATTGGACGATCGTCTTTTTTGTTTGGTTCAGTCCTAGCCCCAGTCTGCCCCAAAGGCAAAGACTGTCTCGCCAATCACAACTTCGCTTCCGGGTACTGCACCTTCGGCAAGCAGCGCATCGATAACGCCCATCGCCCGCAAAACTCTATGGAAGTGAAACAACGCCTCCGGATCACGCAAATTGGTGACCGCCAAGTGTCTAACAACTCTGTCACCGACAACGTGGAATTGTTTTTTCGAACGCACAATTTCAAAGCCACCATCAGGATGCTGGAAAGCCAACTCGTCTGCCTCGACTTCAGTCGGTATAAATCTTGGTCCCAATTTGGCCAAGTTTTCCAGAAGGAGATTCTTCAGATCATCGAGACCAAAATTGGTGGCACAGGAAATAACGTAGACAGGTACCTTCAACTTCTTTTTCAATTGTTCAACTAGTTTGTCGCGATCTTCTTCGGGCAATAAATCCGCTTTGTTCACAACAAGCAACTGTGGCAGCTTGTCTAAGTCTCTTTCGTAGAGGAGAAGTTCTTTATTGATAATGTCGATGTCGGCAATTGGATCTTCGGCGGCAATATCAACAAGGTGCACAAGCAATCTCGTCCGTTCAATGTGGCGCAAAAATTTGTGCCCAAGACCAATACCAGTAGATGCACCTTCAATTAGTCCGGGGATGTCGGCCAAAACATAGCCGTCACCATCAGGTCTTTTAACAACACCCAAATTTGGCTCAAGCGTAGAAAACGGATAAGCAGCGATTTTTGGATGAGCGGCTGTTAGTCGCGCAAGCAAACTAGATTTACCAGCATTCGGCAAGCCAATTATGCCGACGTCCGCCATCAGCTTGAGTTCGAATTCCAACTCACGCTCAATGCCCGGTTCGCCCGGATCACAAAAGGCCGGAGCCCTTCTTGTCGGCGTTGCCAATTCGGCGTTACCACGCCCGCCGCGACCGCCTTGGGCAACCATTACTTTCTGGTGTGGCGCACTTAAATCGGCAATAGCGGTACCTGTGCGCGCGTCATAAACGACTGTTCCGACAGGCACCCTAATCACTAAGTCCGGGGCATCTTTGCCGTGTTTGCGCTTGGAGCCGCCTTTGGCTCCATGAGTAGCTTCGTAATTGACCTTGTATCGAAAGTCCAAGAGGGTGCCCAAATCCGGGCTTGCCTGAACAATAACGTTGCCGCCTCGCCCGCCGTTGCCGCCAAAGGGTCCGCCCATAGGCTCATACTTCTCCTGGCGCCAGGCAACCATGCCGTTGCCGCCGTCGCCGGAGCGTACTGTGATTTTGACTTGATCAATAAACTGACTCATAACGTAAGTTTCTCGCAGTTTTAAATTAAAGTTCTATTGTTCCTAATATTTTTATATACTTGTATGAGATAGTAGATTCAGGAAGCACTTGGCAGGGTAAATTTTCGAAAGGTGGAGGACCTTCCCTTGGAAAACAAAGTCACGGTACACGAAAAATCACGCGGCGAGACCATTACTGTCTACATCGACGAGTATCGCGGCACCCGCTATCTGCACATTCGCGAGTGGTATCTCGACAAGGACGGCGAGTCAAAGCCATCCAAAAAGGGCGTAGCTCTGCCGCTAGACAAGGTTGATGCCTTGCGCGCAGCAATAGACGAGCTGGTACCAAAAGAGAAGTAATAGGTTCGAAAGTTTTTTTGCAAGGCCAAAGCAATTGGCCTTCGTTTCGTTGATGGAGAAGCGAAGCAAGAGCTGCGATGAGCAGGTCGCCAGCGAAGCGAAAGGGGCATGCCGGAGGCAAGCAAGGAGACAACCCGGTGAGTTGTCGGGGCAACCTCAAAACAGCGAAACCGGAGCGTTAGATATATGGAGTAGACAGTGACGCATAATAAGGTAGGCAGTTTCACGCTAGCACTGGCAGCGATAGTTTTTCTAACAACCTCAGCGCGCGCAACTCTTGCATCAGAGATTGCAATCTCGAAAGAAACACCAAAGCAAGGTCAAACAATCGAAGTCAAGATCAAAGGCGTATTCGATACTCCACCAACAGTGTCATTCAACAAATCAACTTATCAGACATTCAAAACAGAACCGGCAACAGGCAGTGATACCAATGCCGGCGAATCGACCTATCAAACGCTAATTGGCGTACCAGCAGATCTAAAACCTGGCGACTACAAAATGAAGATAGGCAGCGACGAGCGCGTAATCAAAGTCTCTGATGGAAAATTTCCTGTGCAAAGATTGTCTTTGCCAAAGAAAGTTGCATCACTGGAACCGGCACCAGGAGAAATGGAAGCCATTCAAAAGTGCAAAGAGACTTTGAGCAGTCAAAGACTTTGGAACAACACGTTCACGATCCCTTCGCCGGCTCGCATATCAACGCAATTTGGCTTGAAGAGAATCGTTAACGGCAAAATGCAGGATGACTATTTCCATTCAGGAATTGATTACGCAGGTGGACTGGGATCGCCTGTCAAAGCAACCGCACCAGGAACAGTGATACTGGCACGCTCAGGCTATAAACTCCACGGCAATGTAATTTGTATTGATCACGGGCAAGGTGTTGTGTCTTTCTATCTTCACTTGAGCAAAATGCTCGTCAAAGAAGGCGACACAGTGAAAGCCGGTGAAGTAATAGGAAAGATTGGACAATCAGGTCGTGCTAACGGACCGCACTTGCACTTTAGTCTCTACGTAAATCAGGTAGCTACCAATCCAGCGGACTGGTATAAGCAGGTTTATTAGCAACCGTTCGGAGTAACAGTCACGAATGACGACGCCGGCAAGAACTACCAGTTGATTTGCGAGATCTCTCGACTCCCTCACTGTGTTCGGTCGCTCGAGATGACAAAGTTGTAGGGGCGCATTGCATGCGCCCACCAATAAAAGAGGGCGGTTGCCCGCCCTCTTTTATTTCCACAAGTGTTAGGAGAAAATCCTTACTTATACTTTTGGACTTAGCCGTTCTGCTTCATCCAGAAGGCTTCTTTGATAGCCTTTGAATGAGTTGACTCGGCAGAGATAGTTACTGTTGCCGGGACAAATAGGAATACTTGGTCGCCAATTTTTTGTTGATGACCATCGATGGCAAAGGTTGCCCCCGACAAGAAATCAATGACGCGCTGTGATTCCGCATTGTCAAGATGATGGAGATTCATCAATACGGACTTGCGTCCACGCAGATGCTCCACTATCTCAAGCGATTCATCATATGATCTCGGTTCTATGACCAAGACTTCCGATGATGCTTGTGCGCTTGGGTGATCGACGACCTTTTGACCGCCGCTGATTGCATGCTTCAACGATCTGATTGGATCTACTACTGGTGCTTTTTGCAATGCTAATTGCCCGCTTGTTGCGTAGATATCATCAGTGGTTTCGAAAAGCTCTTCAAAATCTTCTTGGTCGTAGTTCTCTGAAGGACCAAACCAGAAGTTCTTAAACTTTTGCACTATGTTGCTCACTGAATTCCTCCTTACCTAAATCCTTGCCTTACCTTGTCCACTGGGAAAAAATTTGTTTGTAACGCTCCGATTTCGCTATCGCTTCATCTTCGCTTGCCTTTCGGCATCCCTTGTTCGCTTCGCTAGCGACCTGCTCATCGCAGCTCTTGCTTCGCTTCCTTTGCGTTAGTCGAAAATCGCTCGTCCTAAACGCACCATTGTTGATCCACAGGCTATCGCTTCTTTGTAGTCTTGCGTCATTCCCATGGATAACTCTTTCAATTTGACGCCGTAAACGCTTTCTAGTTCGCTGCGCAATAATTGTAACCCCTTAAAGCAAAATCGCCAAGTGGTGTTATCCGTGGTGAATGGTGCAATCGTCATCAATCCATCCACTCTGATACCAGAAAGCCTCTGCAGATCCGAAAAACGATCCTTCAGATCATCAGGCGTGAAGCCACCTTTGTTTGGATCTTCGGCCATTTTCACTTGCAACAAAACAGGTTGAACGATCTCTTTTGCGATCGCAGCGCGTGAAACTTCCTCTGCAAGATCGAAAGAATCGATCGAATGGATCAAATCGAAGCGGCCGATCACTTTGTTGATCTTGTTCGTTTGCAAATGCCCAATGAAGTGCCAAGTTACTTTATCGGCCACTTCCGGCGATAGCTGTTCTTGCTTTTTGATCGCATCCTGGACGCGATTCTCAGCAAAATCAGTGACACCCGCTGCATATGCTTCTTCAATTTGCGCTATGGAGGCTGTCTTAGTAACGGCAACAAGTCTCACCGGCGTAGCGCCGATCGCTTCTCTCACCCTTGCTAAATTGTCAGCCACTGTCATCCTTTAACGCTCCGGTAATTTTGTAGATCCGACAACACATTTAGTGTTGTCTCCTTACCTTCGCTTGCCTTCCGGCAGTGTTCGCTCTGCCGGCGACCTGCTAATCGCAGCTCTTGCTTCGCTTCTCGTTGATAGTAAACACGCAAAAACACACGCAGTGTGTAACGCGGCGATCTTTGAATCACCGCCTATTATAAGACTTTGAATTTTATATTTTGTCAAGCTTTGAAGATCGAGATTAATCTACGACGCGATCATTCAATATCACCGAGTATGGTGATGACTTGTGCTAACGCATATACACTTGCTGTTTCAGAGCGCAGTATTCTGGGCCCAAGTGATACCAGTTGAAAGCTCGCCCGATCAGCACTTTCGATCTCTTCGTCGGTAAATCCACCTTCAGGACCAACAACAACAAGTATATTCATCGGCAATGCATGAGAGATCTGATGGCCATTTCCTTCGTTAAGCAAAGTAAGTAACACGTGACTTAACAAAATTCCGTCGGATCTTTCCGCGCACATCACTTTGAGATTCCATTGCTCATCACTCACCGCAGATGGTGCCATAAGATCCGCAAACGCAATGGGAGATCGAATTTCCGGCACTACGGATCTTTCACATTGCTCGGCTGCTTCACGTGCAATTGCCTTCCAGCGATCAAGTTTCTCTTTCTTGTCTTTCTCATTACGCAGATCAACAGTCACAACTGATCGCGCACAAATAATGGGAGTCACTTGATGAACACCTAGTTCAGTCATTTTCTGCAGAGCCCAATCAAAGCGCCCGCCTCTCAAAAGCGGCATGGCTACTGTAACTAACACCGGTGCTTCAGCAATTGCTTCAAGCTCTTCAATAATGTCAAGCAGAACTTGCTTCTTACTCAACTCAGTAATCAAGCAACGAGCAACAAAACCCTTGCCATCCAGGATTACCACATGACTTCCGACACTTAGCCGCAAGACATTGCCTATTTGCTTAATCTGCTGCGGATCGACAATGCGCGCCTGTCTTGCCGCCTTGTCAATAAAGTCGGGATCGACAAAAAATCTAGATAAGGACTTGCTAAGAGGATGCTCGGTCATCAGTGATATAATCTTCCCTTGTTCATTTTATGGATTCTTTGCCCTCCGGCTAATCGTTTAGTTTAGCCATCGAGATGTCGAAGATGACATAAGTTGGCCAATCTACTCAAGCGTTAGTTAACCACACTAAGCGCAATACAAAAAAGGATGGCGAAAGAGATGGACCTGAAGGAGTGGTTCGCAAACCGGCAAAAGCGGCGCGACACATTACAGGTTAAGCAACCTCTGACCACGGAAGAGTACTGCGCTCTGTGGACACAATGCTTTCAATGTCGTGAGCTTCTCTATACTCGCGACCTTCGCAATCACTTGCACGTATGTCCTAAGTGTCAGTATCACTTCCGGATAGGCGCGATGCAGCGCATCGAGCAATTGTCCGATTCCGATACTTTTGTTGAATTAGATGCCAATTTGGTCTCTGCCGATCCGTTAGAGTTTGTCGACAGCGAACCGTATCCTTCGCGCCAGGCTGATGCAGAACGCAAATCAGGACTGAAGGAAGCCATTGTTACAGGGCACTGCAAAATTGAAGGCAACGCCGTTGCGTTAGCAGTCATGGACTTTGCTCACTTCGGTGGCTCAATGGGCTCAGTTGTAGGCGAAAAAATTGCTCGACTGGTCGAGTATGCCATCAAGCATCAGATGGCAGTGATTATCATTTCCAGCTCCGGTGGAGCGCGCATGCAGGAAGGAATTCTTTCACTCATGCAGTTGGCCAAGACAAGTTCCGCGCTGCAATTACTTGATGAAGCAGGCTTGCTCTACATATCAATACTTACAGAACCGACATTTGGCGGTGTAACAGCCAGTTTTGCCATGCTCGGAGACATAATCATTGCCGAGCCGGGAGCCCGTGTAGGGTTTGCCGGTCGCCGTGTTATTGAACAAACAATCAGGCAAAAACTGCCGGCTGATTTCCAGACCGCGGAATATCTGATGAAAAATGGTCAAGTAGACAT